>JAAZEK010000429.1 GCA_012512335.1 Clostridiales bacterium
ATCCTTACGGACAAGCGGTTTTCTTTGGTCTGGGTGACAGGAATTGAACCTGCGACCTCTTGAACCCCATTTATAGCGGAAGGTTCATTTCAAGCCTTAATTTAGCCATTTGATGGCTACCATAGTAATAAAGTTATTTAATTTCTATACCCAGCATAATACCCTGTATTCTCATCGGAAATGGTTCCCGACGCACTCGAAAGGGTACCTGAGATGATGGATACACCGCCCCTATTGCCTATATTGAGCCGTCAACGATTGTTAATGGAAGCGCATTAATGATACCAGATGCAGAACTATATCATTTTTCCATTTTAACATCTAATGTACATTCAGCCTGGTTAAGAACAGTTGGTGGCAGAATGAAGAGCGATTATCAGTATTCAAAGGATATTGTGTATAATAATTTCCCTTGGCCTGAACTAAATCGGAAAGCAAAGGTATTATTAGATAAGACAGGCAAAGCCCTAGCCCTCACCCTCATAGGGGAAGGAAAGACTGGGCTCTGTGAGTGTCTCTGTAAGTATCTCTGCAAGTGTCTCGCTCCAGACTAGCATGGTAGTGGGGTCATCCTGCCAGACTTCACTCGTTAGCATCCCTTTGTCCGCAGCCATCCGCTTATAACCTGAATACATCCTACTATTCAGATCTCCTATACTGCATCCTATTAAGGCATTCCCGTCATCTATCGCGCTCGTGATTGTCTGCTTGCTATACTAGCGTACTATGCAAGCATCTCTGCCAGTACGCATGGTAAATTACAAGAAATCAACCGAAACAATGTAATGTATTATGCTTTGAAGGGAATCGGATTATGTATGTAGAATACGATGATAATAAGATATGGATTGAAATAAGAGGTGAATCAGGTGGAGTATTACATATTGCTACTAGCTTTAGTCGTTATTGCATTCATTTTTAGTCTTCCGTCAGTGAAAGGTTATTTTGGGGAGTTATCGATTAGAATATGGTTAAGTTTTCTGGACAAACGTAAATACAAAATTATTAATGATGTTATGATTCCTTCGGGCGAAGATAAGACAGCTCAAATCGATCATATTGTAATCTCGGTATATGGCATTTTTGTCATAGAGACCAAAAATTATAAGGGCTGGATTTATGGCAATGAAACAAGTAAGAACTGGACTCAGGTAATATACAAAACAAAAAACCAATTCTATAATCCAATACTGCAGAACAAAGGGCATGTTAAAGCACTGAAAATATTACTATCTGAATATCCCAATATAAAGTATATACCAATTGTTGTTTTCACATCCAAGGCTGATTTTAAGAAGTTAAATGTTTCTTCTCATGTAATCTATAGCCTATGGCTTAATAGAACAATAAAGAAATACACGGAGGAGTATATTGATTCAGGTGATATTGAGAGTATTTCCAATCTTATTATCAATGCTAATAATAAAGATAAGTCTGCAAGGATGGAGCATGTTTCCAGAATACAAGTAAATAAAGAAAATTATGCTAGAGCAGCAGGGAGCGAGTGCCCTTGGTGTGGAGAGCTTCTTGTTGAACGACAAGGCAAGTACGGAAAATTCACAGGTTGTGAAAACTATCCCAAGTGTAAATTCGTTTCAAAACGGTAAATGTTTCACTGTTATCTTTCAACCTTGTTGTTAACCTGATGCGTATGCCTCTATGTGAGCATCTCTTTTAGTGTCTCATAGCAGACTAGCACGGTAGTGGGGTCATCCTGTCAGACTTTCGCTCGTTAGCAGATATTAGCAGCAGGCATACCTCTGCGCTCACGGGGGTCATCCCCATATGGCACTGTTCGCTACTATGAATGCCTGCTTGCTACGCTAGCATCTTTGCTAGTACCTCTGCCAGCATCTCTGCAAGACCCCTTCCAAGTTGCATCGGGCAGACTCCCTTCGGTTCGTTATCCTGCCCTTGGCAACTTGCTCCCTTTTTAAGCGTCTCTGTGGACCCTTTCCAGGCTACATCGGGCAAACTCCCTTCGGTTCGTTATCTTGCCCTGGGCAACCTGATATGCCTGTAAGCGTCTTTCGCTGTTGCAAGCCTCTATCAAAAAATTCTGGAAGGCTTGCTCTGGGTCCTTCTATTTAAGTAGCGCTCGTTTCCCTTTTTCTCCCCCTTCCCCACCCCCAAACCCCCGGACCCTATCCCTCTCTTTTGTGCCGAAAGGAATATTGAACATGGGG
>JAAZEK010000430.1 GCA_012512335.1 Clostridiales bacterium
AAACTGATAGACTAAAAGTCTTACAGTGTAGAGGCGCATTGGATACGCCTTGTTGCTTGCAACAGAATCTCGTGATTTTAGTCATGAGAGGTTCAATCTGTTAGCCAATTGAGATATTGGGATAATATCTCATCTACTTTTCCTTGCTCATTGCTTTCGCAAACCAAGCATAAGCTGCTCTCCGCTGTATTATAGGACAAACCTATCCATGACCCGTCTTCGAAGCACAGCTTCTTATCCTCTCCTTCTTCCAACCATTGCACCAGTTTTCCTGTGGACAAGCTCTCTGCTTTTGTTAGTAATACTTTCTGCTTTCTATCCCACATGCTAGAATCCAAATGAAGCTGTTTTTGTTCTACTACATATCCATCCGTCAAATTTCCCATTCTTTCAGTAAACTTTCCCCAGTTTAAACCATCCCTGCTTAGTGCCTGTGCTAATAAAAGGCTCTGTAAGATAGCATCTTGGTCTGGAACAAAGGAACCGAAAGTCAAACCATGGCGATCCCAGATAATAGCCCGATCCCATTTCTTGTTATTCTCATGAAGCTGATGGAGGGGATATGTTTTTATATCGTATCCACTTAGCATGTCATGAGCTCGACTGGGTGTAAAGATCTCAGTATAGATATCATAGTCTTGCCCATTGGATTGGAACCATTCACCTAATATAAGTGCTGAAGCTTCTAAATTGGACATTATTTTACCATCTGGTGAAACAACTCCTAGGGTGCTACCATCACCATTAAAAAAGAATCCCATATCCCCCTTTTTTTGTGCTACCAATCTGGAAACTGGATTCATGTTTCGATTATTAGGGGAAGGTACGCAATCCATAAAGCCCGGATTGGGCTTGGTACGGATATGAATCCCATTGATTGTCCATTTTCTCATCATATCCTGAAAATAAGTACCTACACTACCAAAAAAGCTATCGCTGGCAATAAAGAGATTACTGTTGGAAAGAGTGTTGACATCAACCACCCTTTTAATTTTCTCTATATAATCTGGAAAAATATCAATATAATTAAGCAAATGCTTAGTATCATCTGAGCTTCTAGGGTATCTCCTGTAAAGATACTGAAAGAGAATATCCATCCAAGTATGGTTGACAGGCTTACCTGGTGGAAGTCGAAAGCTTAATCCCGAATATCTGGCTGGACGACTTTCACCTGTTACCATTATCCCCAGCTCAGCATTGTACATCTCTACAGACATACTTAAAAAAGCAGTAGGTACCGGCTTTTTATGCAAGAACACCTGGATTCGGTTAGCGGTCAGTACACGCTGAAAGGACCATGCATACTCTCTGGATAAAAAACGGGTATCATAGCCCAATACCACCCTTCCTGGATGAGTTGTATCATTAAGGTAGTCTGCTACTGCTTGTGCAATAATGCTGACTGTTTCAAAACCTACCTCATCACTGATTATGCCAAACCATCCACTTTCACCGAATGTAATCAATACCGTCACCTCCCTCTCTTTATTGTATGCATAACTAGAGGTGGTTGTGTAATCAGGGGTTGCTGTGCAATTTGCCATAAGAATCCTCGGTTTGATGTGCTAATTGTTAATATCCACAAGCTAAAAGTTGAGTTATCCACATTGTCCACAATGTTATCCCCAAAACCGTGGTGTCAATAGGATTTGACCCTTGTGGACAAAAAACCATCTTTTCCACAGAAAACACAGCGCTTCTGGTTGCTGTTCACACCAAAATAATAAATCATATGGAAGAAGCCTTTGCAGGAACGGTTATCAACCTTAGCGAATATCAGCAGAAAATGCGTTAAGCACCTTTCACTGTCTGAACGCAGTGAGTTTGGAAGGTGTAGTATTTTCAGCTGAGATGAGCTTTAGTTTGATCCGTGATTGTAACAGCGACTGGAATATATTTATTATTTTACTTACCAGTGAACTGTAACGACTTCTGACTTCTGACTTCTTTGATTGAAGCCGAGTGCTTTTGTATGGTATACTATATTAAAGCAAATACAAATAGGGGGAGAATTATAATGCAATATCGCAAATTTGATAAACTGGGAATCGAATGTTCAACCTTTGGAATAGGCACCATGCGTTTACCCCTTCAAAAAGGTCACGAAGGAGCGGATAATTCCAAACATATCGATGAAAAAGAATCAATTAGAATGATTCGCCATGGTATAGACAATGGTGTAAGCTATATCGATACAGCTTATGGCTATCATGGTGGCAATAGTGAAGTACTAGTTGGTAAGGCACTAAAAGACGGTTACAGGGAAAAGGTAAAAATTGCAACAAAGCTACCACCTTGGCATGTTAAAGTCTATGAGGATTTCGATCGGCTACTTAATGAGCAGTTGGAAAGGCTTCAAGTAGAATATATTGATTTTTATTTACTTCATGCTCTAGGAAATGATTCCTGGGTTAAATTAAGAGATCTTGGCATATTGGAGTGGTTGGATAAAACTGTAGCTTCTGGCCGCATACGTTACCCTGGATTCTCATTTCATGATGAGCTACCTGTATTCAAAGAAATAATAGACGCTTACGACTGGAAGATGTGTCAAATTCAATTCAACATCCTAGATGAATATGAGCAAGCTGGTATAGAAGGTCTAAAGTATGCTGGTTCAAAGGGCATTCCTGTAGTTATTATGGAGCCTCTACGCGGAGGAAAACTAGCAAATGTTTCTCCAGATATCCAGGAGCTATGGGAGCAGGCAGAAGAAAAACGTTCTCCTGTGGAATGGGCCTTCCGTTGGGTATATAACTTCCCTGAGGTAGCTGTAATACTTAGTGGAGTTAGTACCATGGAGCAGCTTAATGACAATCTAAGGATCTTCCAAGATTCTAAGCCAAACTGCATGAGCCAAGATGAGCTGGATCTCGTAAGTAAGGTAAAGGCTCTATATGACGCTAAAACGAAAATTGCTTGTACTGCTTGTGAATATTGCTTACCTTGCGCCTTCGGTGTTTCCATACCAAGAATCTTTGGGATTTGGAACGATGCAGCTATGTTCGGAATTAATGATGAGCATTACCAACAATATAAAAAACTTATTGAAGAAGAAAAGGATGCTAAGCAATGCACAGAATGCGGTAATTGCGAAAGCTTATGCCCTCAGCATCTTGATATTATCGATAAATTGAAAGAGGCAGATAAAGCACTAAGGGTGTGAACGTGAACCTATGGGCTATTTACTCTCAAGTATTAGCCCACTAATAGGCTCTAGATTGATAGTCAATAAGCTATTATCAAGTTGATAGTGATTATTATCCATGTCCAGTAAATTTCTTAGCCCCTGTACAGGATATGCTGACAAATCAATAGTTAACTCATGGGCCTTATTATCACGATTCACAATAACTAACAGAAAATCATCCTCCGCTATCTCACCAAATACATCCTTATTATTTTCAATATTTCTGATATAAGCAAACATACCTTCCTCATAGGCAATTGGAGTATATTCTCCATTTCGTAGTGCATATCTATGATTTCTTAGTCTTATCAGTTTTCGATACCACTGAATCATGGAATGATCTTCCTTCCCCCATGGATAGGTTCTCCTGTTATGAGGGTCACTATATCCCTCCATACCTGCCTCATCACCATAATATATGGCTGGGACTCCTGGAAGGGTCATTTGCATAATAAGCGCTAGTCTTTGCCTCTTATCTGCCAGGGTTTTTTGTTCCTCTGTCATTCGATATACTGCTTGTTCAGCCGGAGTAAGGCCACTTTCAGCTGGGATAGGGGCTTCACCAAGAACAGTACGTAGCCTAGTTACATCATGGGTGCCCATCAAATTCATTGCACCAAAAAACGCCTCTTTGGGGTAATTCTCATACAATGAAAGAGAAGCTCTCATAAAATCCTCAGCTTTTAAACTACCTAGCAGAAAGCTCAGCATCATGTTTCTAAAAGGATAATTCATCACCACATCAAGCTCTTCTCCCAGTAAATACTCCCTAAGAGATCCATAGCTTATTTTATTACTGGCGTCCTCCCAAACCTCACCTATGATAATAGCCTCTGGATTGGTTTCCTTTACCGCCTTCCTAAATTCCCTTAGAAATTTATCAGGAAGCTCATCTGCCACATCTAATCTCCATCCACTAGCCCCATTTTTCAGCCAATGCTTGGTAACACTGTCCTCTTTATGGATGATAAAATCCATATAAGATGGTTCCATTTCATTTACATTTGGTAAGGTCTTTACACCCCACCAGCAGTCATATTCATTGGGATAATCCTGAAAACGGTACCAAGGATAGTATCTTGAATCCTTACTTTGCCAGGCACCTATGTTGGGATAATGTCCATCTTTATTAAAATAGATGCTATTGCTACCAGTATGACTAAATACACCATCCAAAATAACAGTGATGCCCCTTCTCTTAGCCTGGTTACACAAGACTTGAAAGGTTTCATTGTCACCTAACATAGGATCAATATTTAGATAATCTCCTGTATCATATCTGTGATTTGAAAAGGATTTAAAGATAGGGTTTAGATAAATAATAGTGACGCCTAGGTCCTCTAAATAATCTAGCTTCTCAATAATGCCCTGTATATTACCACCAAAAAAATCGTTATTAATAATTTTCCCCGTTTTGGGATCTGGCAAGTAATTAGGCACATCGTCCCAATTATCATGGAAAATGATATCCTTATTAAGATTATCATCCATTATAAAAGATTCTGTTTTTTCATCCTTCCCCTTACGAAATCTGTCCGGGAAAATCTGATACATAACCCCTTCACGAAACCATTTAGGTACGGAGAAATCTGCCTTGTATATAGTAATCTGATAGGAGTGACGTGGTTTTTTACTTAAACATCCAACACCGCCATATAGATTGTCAGGACGACTATAATAATATGAGCTACCCTCATATTGGATTCTAAAATAGTACCATAAGAGCTGATGCTGTTCTGACTTAAACACAGCCTCATAAAGCCTGTCCCCATTTTCAAGGTTTTCCTTTATTAGTTTCATTGGTATAACTTTTTCCCCAATATCTCTTTTCCAAAATCTAAGCACCACATCATTAGCAGGCTTATTGGATTGGATAAGAATTCTTATCACTATCTCATGACCAGCCGGTACTGCACCAAAGGGGCTGCGATAATTAATGTCCTGTGAATCATGAAATACATGAAGTTTATGCTTAATCATATAATTATTGGTTCTCCTGTTTTTCTATAGGTTTTTCCATCAGCTGTCTGTATAGAAATATGTAGTCATCAACCCTTTGTTGCCATGAAGAATTATACCTCATACAGTTATTCACATAAGAAGTCCATGTAGAAGTATTGTAGGTGTTGATTGCTCTTTCCAAGGCAGAAACTAAAGATTTATCGGTCCATTCCTCCAGATAAAATCCAGTTGTTTTTCGTCTAACTACATCCATTGACCTATCCTTAGATGTATGTCCTGCATCTACTACTGTGTCTCGAAGCCCGCCAACTGGATTAACTACTGGTACTGCTCCATACCTCATGGCATATAGCTGTCCAATTCCACAAGGCTCATATTGTGATGGCATAAGATATATATCGCTTGCACCATAGATTTTTCTTGCTAGATCGTGAGAGTATTCAGGAAGAAAAACCACATTCTCTGGATACTCAGAGCTAAGGCTGGATAGCAAGCCTTCATAGTACAAATTCCCAGAACCCATAATGATAATTTGAAAGGACTCCCAATTTAGCTTTTGAAAAGCCTTAATCACTAAATCTATGCCCTTCTCCGTTTGTAGCCGGCTTATCATAGATATTAGCGGAATATCCATATCTGGCAAATTCAATTCTTCTCTTAAAGCACTACGGTTCTTTTTCTTGTTGACTTTCCAGCTTTTATTATCAAATGAATAAGGCTGAACACCGTCGTCCTTGGGACTATAACTAATCCAGTCAATACCATTTAATATTCCAGTTATTTTATCTTGCCTCTGCTGTAAATAAGGCTGCATCTGGTTTCCACTGCCCACTTGCTGTATTTCCATACTATAAGTTGGGCTTACTGTAGTAAGCTTGTCCGCATATAGAATACCAGCTTTCATAAAGCTTAACCAGTCCGGCCATCCAAGGGACAGTTTCTCTCTATCGGATAGTATCCCATCTAAGAAAGAAGGTGGAATGAAGCCATCATAGGAAATATTATGAATTGTAAAGACTGTTTTGATTTCAGGTAGTTCTCTTTTCACTAATAAGGCCAAAAAAGCTGTATGCCAGTCATTTAGATGTATAACATTAGGCTTCCAGGATGAGAGCTTTAGCATCTCAACTACAGCTCTACAAAAGAAAAAGAAACGAAAACCATCATCCTCCTGGCTGTAAATACTGTCTCGATAAAAATATCGATGATTACTAATAAACCAGCTAGGAACCTCCTTATTATCTGGATCGGTTTTTACAATGCAGCTTTCAAATTTTCCATCCTCTGTGGGAACAGGAAAATCCTTTATATATCTTGTTCTCCCCTTGTATTCCTTATATAGGGGCATTACCCTACGAACCTCAACATCATTATTAAAAAGGGCTTGGGGTAAGGCATAGCTTACCTCCCCAAGACCTCCAACCTGTGCATATGGCGCTGATTCAGCAGTAACAAACAGGACCTTTAATTTTTTTTTCAAATAATCACCTTTTAGAATATAGTTACAGGCAATTGGCCTGCTATACTGAATCTAGCAAAGAATTATAGGTGCCAGATCTTTTTATTATAATCCATTATACTCCGATCACTTGAGAAATAGCCGGAATTAGCTACATTGATAACAGCTTTTTCATACCAGCTTTTCTTATCCCTGTATAGCTTTTGAGCTTTTGCATGGGTTATACAGTAGGATTCAAAGTCCGCTAATACCATATATGGGTCAGCCATCCCTCCATCGCCGTATAACAAGGATTGGAAGAGCTCGGCAAACATACCTGTGTTTTCCGAATAGAGGAAACCGTCTACCAACTGATCTACTACCTTCCTAAGCTGCAGATTCTCTTCGTAAATGCTTCGAGGATGATAGGTATCTGTCTTATAATAATTTGAAACCTCATCTGCATTTAGGCCAAAGATAAAGATATTATCATCCCCCACAGCCTTCGCTATTTCAACGTTGGCACCATCCAATGTTCCTATAGTTAGAGCACCATTCATCATAAATTTCATATTACCAGTACCTGATGCTTCTTTCCCTGCAGTGGAAATCTGCTCACTTAAATCCGTAGCAGGCATAATCCTTTCAGCCAAGGAAACACGGTAGTTTTCTAGAAATACGACTTTGATGACCTCAGATACTTTTTTATTCTTATTGATTTTATCCGCTACAGTATTAATCAGCTTGATAATCAGCTTTGCCCTATGATATCCTGGAGACGCCTTCGCTCCAAATATAAATGTTCTTGGATGAATATCCGCATTCGGGTTATCCAACAGCTGATTGCATAAATACATAACATGAAGGATATTTAAAAGCTGCCTTTTGTATTCATGAAGACGTTTCACTTGAACATCAAAAATTGAATTTACATCAAGATCTATTCCATTTTCTTTTTTAACGTATTCAGCTAGAGCTCTCTTATTTTTCATCTTTATATCTTCAAAGGACTCTAAAAAAACAGGATCTTTTTTATAAGAGTTCAGCTCTTCCAGAAGCCAGGGCTCCTTAATCCAATTGCTTCCGATTGACTCACTTATAAGTTTTGCCAGCCTAGGATTAGAATTTAACAGCCATCGCCTTTGGGTAATTCCATTGGTAACATTGGTAAACTTATAGGGCTCAAGCTTGTAATAATCGTGAAACACATCATTTTTAAGAATCTGTGTATGAAGAGGCGCCACACCATTTACCATATGACTTCCTGCAATACAAAGAGGTGCCAT
>JAAZEK010000431.1 GCA_012512335.1 Clostridiales bacterium
CGTTTGCCGCGTATTCCACCGTTATAGCCGTGTTTGAGAACATAATTTCCTTTGGAATGGATCTATGGGGTTGGAGCCGTAAGAAAGCAGCTGTAATTAATACGATTTTGCTAATTATACTTTCCATGCCTGTAATTCTAGGCTTTAACGTACTTAGTGGAGTACAGCCTTTAGGAGCGGGAAGCGGTATACTAGACTTGGAAGATTTCATAGTCAGCTATAATCTACTTCCCTTGGGTTCGCTGGGATATTTACTCTTCTGTGTTACTCGCTATGGTTGGGGATTTGACAATTTCATGAAGGAAGCCAACACAGGCAAAGGTATAAAAATGCCTCGTGCACTGAAAGGATATCTGCAATGGGTATTACCTGCTATTATTATATTAGTATTGATTCAAGGATATATAAACTTCTTTAAATAAGAAGGTATAAGCTGACATAATAGCTGTAAAAGATCCTAAAACAGGTCAAAAAAGCTTCTCATTAGAACTAATGAGGAGCTTTTTCTCTTATATCCATTGTACTAATGAATAGAACAAATCATTTTTCATGTTTATTATAAATGTGAGAAAGTTATATATGCATATAGAATAAATATCCTTTAAGGAGTGGATCTTCATGAGTGATTTATACGGTGGATTTGGTAGTCTATTCAAAGGACTTTCTGGGTTTATGCCACAAGACGATCCAGATGTAAAAATAATGACAGCACAGTCTGATCTCAGTGATTTGCGAAAAAAAGAGCTAGAGCTATATGCTGAAATAGGCAAGAATGCCCTTGCTGCAGGCGGGCAATTTCCTGAACTGGAAAACAAGCTAAGACTAGTAGAGGCAAATATAGCAGAAGCTGAGCAAAAGCTAAGCGGTGCTCAAGCTGAAAAAGAAGCCAAGGAATCTGCTGAATTGTTGGAAGAGGAAGCGCTTACCTGTCCTTCTTGTGGCAATATTAACCAAGAGGGGATAAAGTTTTGCCAGGAATGTGGCACAAAGCTAGGGGCTTTAAAATGCTCCAAATGTAGTGCTAACTTAACAGCTGGCACAAGGTTCTGTGGCGAATGCGGTACAAAACAGGAGGGATGACATGGCAGGTTATAAGCACCCTTGCATACACTGCGGAATATACATCGATAGAGACTCACGCTTTTGCCCCAATTGTCAGAGTGGCAGTCCTTTTGGTTACCTGTGCCCTAGCTGTTTGCGACCTATTGAAAAAGGGCAGCCTCTTTGTTCAGGCTGTGGTCGATCTCTGTATGTTACTTGCCCTGTTTGTAATATGCCAAGCTTTGTTCAGGAAAAGTGTGAGCGTTGTAACGGGGCTCTGATGATACCTTGTAATAATCCACGTTGTGGAGTAATGCAGTTTTTTGAGAATACAAAATGTACTGCTTGCGGTAAAAAAATCAAGAAAAATAGGAAATGAGGTGAGGATATGTTGCAATCCTTTACAAGAAATTATGAAGATAATTCCACTGAAGCTGGATTTCAGTTTACTTTTTATTGTGATCTCTGCCAAGATGGACATAAAAGCAGTTTTATAGAATCAGAAACATATAAAAAAGGTCGCGGCTTAAGAGGCTTAGCTCAAGGTGCAGGTGTTCTGGGCAGTCTACTAGGTGGGCGAGTAGGTAATCTTGGATATTCGCTAGAGCGAGGTGGTCATGTCCTGTCCGATAGGTTTGCAGGGATGAGTCCAGAATGGCAGAAGGAGCATGAGAATGCCTTTGAACGAGGAAAAAACGAAGCTCAAAGATTTTTTAATCGATGCCATGGATGTCGCATATGGGTATGTGAATCTTGCTATAACGAGGATGAGGGTTTATGTACCGAATGCGCACCTAGGCAGGAAATCACAGTTGCAAGAGCTCGTGCTGATGCTATGAAGCGAAACATAGAAGAAGCTGCCGAAAGCGCTACCGTTTGGAAGGGCAATATTGAGAGCAAAACTACCATTTGCACAAGCTGCAATAAGCCAGCTGGAACGGGTAAGTTTTGCAACAATTGCGGAGCATCACTTGCATTAGCTGTTTGTCCCAGCTGTAAGAAGGAAAATGCTAAAACAGTGCGCTTCTGCAACCATTGTGGCTCATCTATGAGTGCGCCTGCAGTCAGCAAATGCCCTGGGTGTGGGGATGAATACTCACCTGGCACGAAATTCTGTGGTGGCTGCGGGACCAAGCTGTAGCACCCATTTAACAAGTGAATAAATATATGACGTTGGTTGGGGGGAGTAAATTATGTTCTTCTTAAATAGGTTCCTGAATAAGTTTAATAGACCTAAGAATGATGAGAATGACAAAATTTCCATATCACAAAGATTATCTACCCTGACCAATCAGGAGTTTTTAGTTTTTATGTTGTTACGTGAGGGCTTTTCAAAGGATGAATGCTCTCATAGACTAGGGATGAAAAGGAGGGATGTTAAGAAATACACTAAACATATATACAGAAAACTTAATGTTAGAACTAACGCGGAATTGATTATGATATACAAGGAAGCAAATTAGTGCTAAATGAGTAGGATCTATTCGTATTTAAAGTCTCATGACTAATGTCGCGAGATGTATTTTAAAATAACAGGAGGTATTATTATGCATTGTAACAATTGCGGGCAAGAAATAACGACTAATGTGAAGTTTTGTGACGGATGTGGCTCTCCCGTTGCTCCTGCACAAGGTAATCAAGCAGCGACCCATGCTGCTCCAGTAGCCAAAGATGATCGGGATAACAAGGCAGTTTTTATTCTCTCCTACATTCTATTCTTTTTACCACTGATATCCTGTCCCGAGTCTAAGGTCGGACGATTCCATGCAAACCAAGGATTGGTGTTGTTAATTGCATCAGTTGCAGGCCATATCGTGCTGTCAATCTTTAATTCAATTATTCTGGCTATTTCATGGAGATTATGGGCTATTACTTCCCTACTGTCATGGGCATGGATAATTGCTATAGGTGCTTTAGCGATTATAGGTATGATAAATGCTAATAAGGGCGAACAAAAACCTCTTCCTATTATCGGAGGTATCACAATTTTGAAGTAAGTGATAATATCATACAATCTATTAGTTAGATAGAAGGGGTCACTTGAAAATTTCAGGTGACTCCTTTTGTAACGTAACTGTTCACTGGGAAATCAAAATAATAAATATATTCCAGTCGTTGTTGCCATCACGAATCAATCTAGAGCTCATCTCAGCTGAAAATACTACACCTTCCAAACTCACTGCGTTCAGACAATGAAAGGTGCTTAACGCATTTTCTGCTGATATTCGCTAAGATTGATAATCGTTCCTGCAAAGGCTCCTTCCATATGATTTATTATTTTGGATGTGAACAGTAACCTTTTCTACGGTTTGTAAAATATATGCTGGTTAATTTCGTTGGGAAGGTTTATAATGATTACAGCGCTTGTATACTTACTTAATAAAATAATCATACACTTGGAATCTAATATACATATATGTGATCCAGTTTGTATATTGTTCAGATAGAGGATTCTGCTTGTAATACTTTTTAGGAGGTACTGGTATGTCCCAGCCAAATACGCCGATAGGGCAATCCCCTCATAATTCCAGTACGTCTAACAATAATGTTATTAGCATCAGAGGGATTCGAGAGCAAAATTTACCCTATCTTATTATATGGATTATCTTTTCTGCCTGGACCATTGTGTTCGCCGTTTGGTGGACAGAATCCCCTTTGATAGACCCAGTTTTTAGATCAAAGATACGTAATATAATTCACTATGTATTTCTTATTTCATCTGCATTATTTATATTTCTTATGCGCAAGGAGTGGTTTGTTACCCTCTCGCGCATTGGAGCTATATCAGTCATTATTAGCATGGGGACATTTATAGTAGCAAGGGATCCTAAAATTCAAATAATCTCAGCAATTGTCACTGCTATGGCTTTAGGTTCTGTATACATTGGCATATATACACCTTATGTTTTCGCACTAAATAACACGGAAAAGATTTTTGCCGTAGTTGGTAGTCACATTTTAATTAATATTTTGTTATTTTTACAGCTGGGAAGTGCTACTATAAGCTTAAGTCACCAATTGGTACTAATTATATCTTTCGTAATTTTGATTTTTGCCCTTAGCTTTATTCTTTTTTTTAAGAAGAGTAGCATAACTATAGAAGCAAGCTTAGCTCTAGAAGAACCAGTTGAGATTCCCTTTAGAATCTATCTTACAGCTCTTTTTAATTTTTTTATAATTATTTTGACCAAGGGAGTAGGCCATGGTATTTTACATATAACCATGCAACAAACGAACATGCCTGTACTACTGTGGTATATAGTAGGGGGTCTTTGTGGTTGCATTGTTTACATATCAATTTATGCTATTTCAAAAAAGGCCTTTATATGGCTCGCAAATATCACTTTTGCCAGTGTAACCATGTCAATATTATGCTATGCATTAGTCATACAGCTACCTATTATAGCATTAGTGTTTGCTTTTCTTCTTGGCTTAGGTAGCACGATAGCTATGATAAATGTGTATTACATCTTGGGAGTCATAGGCAAGAAATACAATAGCATTCTTTATTTTAGGTTCTCTTACCTATTTATTGTAGTGTTAGGCGGAATAGTTGGCATCCTAATCGGAAATCACATAACCCATGTAAATAATCTTGAAATATCATATTTATTTTCACTTATAGCAAGCTTAGTTATGCTTACATTCCTTGTTATGTCTCCATTATTCGTTAAATCAGAAATAGAAAATGATTGGGCTAAAGACTCTCACAGTATGGAAATAGATAATGATCCATATTCCATGTTTAGAAAGTATAGCTTAAGTAAAAGAGAAGTTGAGGTTTGCAAGCTTTTATTGGATGGCTATACCATGCGGCAAATATCAGCCATGCTTTCTATATCCTATTCCACTGTCAATACCTATTGCACAAGCTCTTATCGAAAACTGGAGATTAACAGCAGAACAGAGCTATTGCTCTTATTTAAGGATTACGTTCTTAAACAGTGAATAGTAGCTGTTACAGTTCACTGGGAAGTAAAATAATAAATATATTCCAGTCGCTGTTGCCATCAAAAAATGTGAATAATTTGAAAACCTTTAGCAATATCATTGAATAATGGCAAGGTGTCCTATATAATTAATTATTGACATCTGTCTATATTTTTGGGCAAACTGTCAATGGAGAGTTATTATCCAAGTAACAATTTTGAACAAGGGGATTATTAGATGAGATCATGGTTACAACGTTTTATGTATGGGCGATATGGGCAGGATGATCTAAGTCGTTTTATGATTATTCTTGCCCTTATTTTTAGTGTCCTTTCAATATTTACCAAATGGGTGCTGTTGAATTCATTGGGAATGGTTTTAATTTTTTTGATAGCCTTCCGCATGTTTTCACGTAATACAACAGCCCGGGCTCAAGAAAATTATGGATACTTACGTATGAGAGGAAAAGTAATTCAGTTTTTCAAGAACATAAAGCTAAGGCTGAGCCAACGAAATACACATCGGTTTTATCGATGCCCTTCCTGTAAACAACAATTGAGAGTGCCCAGGGGAAAAGGGCTTATCACAATCCGTTGTCCTAAGTGTAAAACATCTTTTGAGAAAAAAACTTGAGAAAGCATAATATAGAGGAGGGTAGCAAGTGTTTGGATATGTGGTCATAAACCCAAAAGCCTTATCCAAGGAAGAACGACAACAATATAATAAGCATTATTGCGGACTGTGTCATCAATTAAATGAAAAATACGGCAATACAGGTCGTGCCACTCTTACCTATGATATGACATTTTTAACCATACTGCTTTCTTCTTTATATGAAATGGAAGAGAGTCAGGACAGTCAGCGCTGTATAGCACATCCTATTAGGCAGCAGTCTTATGTAGAAACGGAAATTACATCATATGCAGCGGATATGAATATAGTTTTAAGCTATTATCAAATGTTGGATGATGCTAATGATGACAATAACCTGGTTGCCAAACAAAAGAGCAGGATTCTGGAGAAATATTTACCCCTAATAGAAAAAGAATATCCAGTGCAGTGTGAAGCAATTGCTAGCAGTTTAAAACAGCTTGGAGAGATGGAAGTAGCTAATGAGCTGAATCCAGATTTACCTGCCAACTGCTTTGGAGAGCTAATGGGCTCTGTATTCGTTTGGCGTCAGGATGAATATTCCGAAGGCCTATGGCAAATGGGAGCAGCTTTAGGCCGTTATATTTATCTGTTGGATGCAGTTAATGACTTGAAGGCTGATATAAAAAAACAAAGGTACAATCCTTTAATTTCACAGATGGAGACGGATTTTACACCTATGCTAACTGTAATGATGGCAGAATGTACTAATGAATTTGAGAACTTGCCAATAAAGCGTGATAAACATATTTTACAAAACATTTTGTATTCTGGTGTTTGGCAGAAGTATCGGGTGCAAAAGCGAAAAGGGGTGGAGTCATAACATGGAAGATCCATATAAAATATTGGGGGTCAGTCCCACAGCATCAGATGAGGAAGTTACAAAAGCATATCGTAAACTGGCAAAGAAGTACCACCCAGATTTAAACCCTGGTAACAAGGCTGCTGAACAAATGATGAGTAAAATTAATGCTGCTTACGAACAGATTAAGACTCAAAAAACAGGCGGTGCATCTTATGAACGGCCTGACGGAAGCTATGGGCAGCAAAGGCATGACCAGTCTAATAGAGGCAGAGGTTATGACTCTTATGGCGGTTTTGATTTTGGTGGATTTGAAGATATATTTGGTGAATTTTTTGGACAAGGATGGAGCCAGCAGAGCAATAGGCAGTCTGGAGCTCCTACAGTGCAACAGGCACGCTTGTACATACAAGCCAGGCAGTATCGAACCGCACTGCAAATACTAGCCCAAATAAATGTAAGAAATGCAGAGTGGTATTATCTTAGTGCTATCGCAAATGCCGGGATAGGTAATCGAGTTACGGCCTTGAATCATGCTCAAATGGCAGCTCGCATGGAACCTAATAATCAAGAATATCAGCAATTGCTGAATCAATTCCAACAGGGTAGTAATGCTTACCAGGAAACAGGACGAAGTCAAGGCTTTGATATGGGAAGTATGGGGCGTGGCTTTCTTCGGATACTGTTAGCTCAGTTGTTTTGTATATTTTGTTGTCGTTACCCCTGCTGTTGCTAGTGAGGCAGGTATTAGGATGCAGAAAAATGTTGTTAATTACTGGAGGAGAAAATAGATGAGCAAAATAATTGGAATAGACCTTGGAACCACAAATTCATGTGTAGCTGTGATGGAAGGTGACAAGCCCGTCATAATACCTAATGCAGAAGGTGGTCGCACAACACCGTCGGTGGTAGCTTTTTCAAAGACTGGAGAACGTCTAGTGGGACAGGTCGCATTGCGCCAAGCAGCAACAAACCCAGATCATACAATCAGCTCTGTAAAACGAGAGATGGGTTCGGATTATAAAGTTAAAATAGATGGAAAATCTTTTACTGCACCTGAAATATCCGCTATGATTTTAGGGAAGCTGAAAAAGGATGCAGAAGCATACCTTGGGGAAACCGTAAGCGAAGCAGTCATTACTGTACCAGCCTATTTTACAGATTCTCAAAGACAAGCTACCAAGGATGCTGGCACCATAGCTGGGCTGGAAGTGAAACGTATAATTAATGAGCCAACTGCGGCTGCGGTAGCTTATGGTATGGATAAAGAAGAAAGTCAGAAGGTATTGGTTTTCGACCTTGGAGGCGGAACCTTCGATATTTCAATTTTGGACATTAAGGACGGAGTTATTGAGGTGTTAGCAACAGCAGGCAATAATCGTTTGGGCGGTGACGATTTTGACAACTGTCTGGTAGACTGGTTGATAGAGGAATTTAAGAAAGAAGAGAATGTAAATCTGTCTAATCAGCCTGCTGCTATTCAACGCTTGAAGGAGGCTGCAGAGCAGGCGAAGAAGGATCTTTCTGCTTCTGAAATGGCTACGATTAACCTACCATTTCTCTCTGAGTCTAAGGGGAATCCTCTTCATATGAACTCTACCATAACCCGAGCAAAGTTTGATGGTTTGACAGCTCATCTTGTGGAAGCTACTGTTGGGCCTATAAAGCAAGCAATGGAAGATGCACATATAACTAAAAACGATATTGGCAAGGTGTTGCTAGTAGGTGGCTCTACCCGTATACCTGCCGTGCAGGAAAAGGTGAAAAGTGTTACTGGTAAGGAAGGTTTTAAAGGAATCAACCCTGATGAATGTGTAGTTATGGGCGCTGCTTTACAAGGAGGAGTCATGGTTGGTAGTGTCACAGGACTTTTACTCTTAGATGTAACACCCCTATCCCTAGGTATTGAAACAATGGGCGGAATTTGTACCCATGTTATTGAGCGAAACACAACTATTCCAATCTCAAAAAGTCAGATATTTACTACAGCAGCTAATTTTCAGCCTGCAGTAGAAATCCACGTGCTCCAAGGCGAACGTCCTAGAGCTAGTGAAAATAAAACATTAGGTAAGTTCAAGCTTAAAGGAATACAGAAAGCAATGGCGGGAGTGCCTCAAATAGAAGTTACCTTTACCATTGATGCTAATGGTATTGTCAACGTTGCTGCGAAGGATCTGAAGACGGGTAAGGTCCAAGATATAACGATAGAAGCTTCCTCAAACATGAGTGATGCTGATATCCAAAAAGCCATACGAGATGCCGAGCAATATTCAGCAGAGGATGATAAATTCCGTCAGGAATCAGAAGTGAGTAGCCGACTACAAAGCTTGCTTTACCAAGCAGTAGAAGTGGAAAAAAGATTAGCCAAAAGTAAGGATAAACAGGCATTTAAAGAAGCAAGAGCTGCATTGAAGGAACCAGTTAAAGTGGGTAATAAGGTCTTAAAGAGCAAGAATGCGGATGAAATGACATCTGCTTGCGATGCACTTGAAGCTGCCTTAGCACCTTATCAAAGCGAATAAGATTTGGGAAGCATGGGGACGGTTCTCTTGCTTCCACCCATGCTTCCTTTAGATTTTCTAAATGGGTAAAGTGTGGATATGGAATTACTCACGAGAAAGAAAGGTAGAATAATCATTCTATTTGTGTTTGTCTTGTATAATTACTTCCTGTACCCGGCCGACCTGTCCATCTTCAAGCATCACCTTAATACCATGAGGGTGAAAGCTACTCTTTGTTAAGAGCTTAGCGACCACACCCTCTGTAAGCTTGCCCGTTCGTTGATCAGCTTTCAGCACAATTTTTACATGTGCACCAATAGTTATATCTTTTCGGTTTTGTCCATTCATTATTAAAATCTCCTTAATAGTATAATTTTCGGCTAAAATAAGATTCTTACTAATTCTAGCCGAAAATACTAGTTTATTTACTCACGCCACAATAACTCCACTGATTGTACCCTATAGTATCCATTTTCAGTTGGAGTATAACTGGTAAAATAGCTATCACCAGGTTCAAACATTTCACGTTTTATGATTTCCCCCTCAGGCGAATCAATCTTAGATTCGAAAATTACATATGACGTGTCTTTATTTAACTCTATTTCATCAGGTACAGCATTCGGTTTATAATCTTGGCTTAAAACGATATTGCTCTCAGCATCCATCTGTATTACATTTACACTCGTAGATGGATGTTTTACAGCAATCTTAACGGTAGCCTTAAACTTTACTTCTGTTTTTTCGCCGTTTTCGGTGGTAGTGTATTTTTCTTCTAATGTTTGAGTGAAGGCAGCCCCTTCACTCATATCACCTGAAAAACTAATTCCGCTGCCAGCAGTCAGATACACCTGTCCATCACTGCTCTGATACACTGGATTTAAATAATAAGAATGATGTGAAGCATTAGCTGAAACATAGATAGTACCTTCAATGGAGGTTTCATCACCAATAGAGAGGTGTGCATCGCTAAAGTAATTTCCAGATGACATAGCTGTATAAGGTTCATAATCTGTTTGTTGCACCTTGTATTGGAAGAAGGGAATGCCTTCAACCGCCTCAAACACGTATTCCATAACACCTTCTGATTGAAATGGTTCTGAGTCCTCAAAGACCATAGGTTTTAATTCAGCGTAGATACGCCCTTGGTACTTTTCACTATGTTCTATAGTTACATCTCCACCCTTCTTAATGATGGATGAAATGTTATCCTGGAAATATCTATTGAAGTCGAACAAATCCAGATATTCAGAGGTGATATATACACCAATGAGACGATCATTTTGAACCTCCAAACCATCAACTTTAGCTAACTGACAGCTAGATAAGCTTATAGCCAATATAAGCACAAGGCCAACTAATATATATTTCTTATACATCTTCATCTTCATTCTCCTCCAAATTTCCATCAAATTTTAGGATATCTCCAATATCACACTGGAGATAATAACAAATCCTATTAACCGTAGAGAAGCGTATACCCTTTGCTTTTCCACTCCTAAGTATAGATAGGTTGGCTTCTGTTATGCCAACAAGTCCACTTAATTCTTTTGAAGTCATGCCTCGCTGCTTGAGTATGTCTTCAAGATAAACCTTTATGGCCACTTATTTCCGCCTTTTAAACAAATAGGTCATTATCTTCTTTTAGGCTTTTAACCTGTTCAAAATAGCTGGCAAGCAGCATGACAGCAAGAACAAGTACAACAGACATAAGGGGAACGGAAAGAGTGTAATGGCTGGACCGAACCTTTGAGCCTAATACAAATTGGAGAATATTAATGGTAATTTGAGACATCATGATAGCTACTATAGTATTCCGGCAGACATTTACGGTTTTTCTTGCAGAAATAACAACATCATCACTATATGGGTCTTTATTAAGTGCATCAATTAGCTCGAATCCTGAGAAGATGATTATGATTTGAAGTATAAAGGGTAGTATACTTACAATATTCTGCAAGATCAAAAACAGTTTACTAAGGAAGAGATTTTGGCCCAAATCAGTATTGTCAACCATTAGTTGTCTCATTGAGGATAAAAGTGAAGAAAATCCTGATCCAAATATAGCGTATATGAGAACTATACAGATGATGAACATGAGTACTTTCATATACTTTAATATGGATTTTGCCTCACTATTATTAAAAATTCGCAATCCACGAAGAATAAGGTAGCCAATTATGGTTGAGTAAATGGTTACACCTAACAATGATTTGTTCATTTCGATTAATTCAAAAGCCCCGAAATGTCGCCCTATATAAGCGGGGTTTATCATCAAATAGATGATGGGGAAAAGGAGGACACTTATAAGGATAAGCAACTTATCCTCGGTGTTTGCAGAGTTCTTGAATGCGCGAAAGATATAATAGACAGTAGGCAGGATACAAATAACAGAATATAGGATAATCGCTATAACATTTCCGATTGCGCTAGAGGTAGAGAGAAAACGCAAGCCCATACTTAGCTGTTCAAAAGGAAACGCGAACAGTGAGGTAAAAGCATTTTCAAAGAACTTACCAAAAATGCTAATTAGTAAAAATGCAAGGGCTTCTATAGCCAAAATTGTTTTCAATAATGATTTCAACATAGCACCTCCAATTATTGTTTTACGATAATTACACTTTCATTATATGCTAAAATTATTGTTTGTCAATAATTATTTTCTAAATTAATACATTCTAAGCTTCGTTGCATTATAGTGAGTAGAAATAATCTGAATAATAACCGATTACATCTGGACATTATTCAAGAAAAATAATAGGATAATAGTGTAATGTGCCTTGTATCTATAAATGTTGTTAATCTTTAAACCTTGAGGGGGATATTAGCTATATGATCTATGATAGTACAAGATATGACGTCGTGATTGTAGGAGGAGGCCCCAGCGGAATTAGTGCTGCTATAAGCGCTTCGCAAAATGGAGCTAAAACCCTGCTGGTAGAAAAGGAAGGCTTTGTTGGCGGCATGACGACTAGCGGATTACTTAGCACATGGGGTGGAAGGGCATCTAGTAGTAATTTCGAAGCTATAAAATCACAATGTACCATAAAAAGAGGGCACAGGTCTGTATTTGATCCAGAAAAATTAAAATATATTTACCTAAAGGAATTGGAAAAAAGCAAAGTTAATTTGTTACTTCATGCGCAACTAAGCGGAGTAAACAAAACGAAAGACAGAATCGATAGTATTGAAGTTTTGGGCAAGGCTGGAAGGATGATTATTGAAGGCGATATTTTCATAGATTCCACCGGAGATGGTGACCTTGCATATTTAAGTGGTGTTGACTACACGAAAGGCCGTGAGACTGACGGGCTTATGCAACCCATGACATTATTATTTACAGTTGGAAATGTAGATGAGCAAAAAGCAGTCTATCCTAGCTTTAATACACATCCTGATTTAGAAAAAAATATGTTGGCTTATGTTGAGAAGGGCGCAATATCAAGACCTGCTGGTCATGTTATCCTTATGGAAGGCTACCATAAAGGAACTGCAACGGTTAATATGACTAATGCAATCAGAGTTGATGGAAC
>JAAZEK010000432.1 GCA_012512335.1 Clostridiales bacterium
ATCTCCACCATTTCCTTAGCCAATGCAAAAGAATC
Organism: Clostridiales bacterium; assembly: GCA_012512335.1. Taxonomy (GTDB): domain Bacteria; phylum Bacillota; class Clostridia; order Caldicoprobacterales; family DTU083; genus UBA5454. The sequence goes on from JAAZEK010000432.1 coordinate 36, forward strand.
GTCAAGAGATTGCATAAAGGCTCCACTTCCTGTTTTTACGTCCAACACAATGGCATCACTACCTGATGCTATCTTTTTACTCATGATACTGCTAGCAATTAGTGGGATGCTGTCCACTGTGCCAGTAACATCTCTCAAAGCATACAATTGTTTATCAGCAGGCACCAAATGGCTACTCTGACCTATAACTGCAAGACCTGTTTCCTTTACTGATTTTATGAAATCCTCCATGGTTAAATCCGTGCGAAATCCTGGGATGGATTCTAGCTTGTCTAGGGTTCCACCAGTGTGACCTAAGCCACGGCCTGACATCTTCGCTACAGGAACACCGCAGGCTGCTACTAATGGTGCAATAATAAGGGTCGTGGTGTCCCCTACTCCGCCAGTGCTATGCTTGTCCACTTTTATCCCCGGGATTTGTGATAAGTCGATGACATCCCCAGAATTGACCATTGCAAGGGTTAAGTCCGCTGTCTCTCTGCTGTCCATCCCGTTACAGCAAATAGCCATGAGCAGGGCTGATGCCTGGTAATCAGGAATACTTCCTTCCGTAAAGCCTTTTATAAAAAAGTAAATTTCGTCAGTTGTAAGAGATTCTCCATGACGTTTCTTGCTGATAATATCAACTGCAACCATTATCTCTCTCCTTTGCCGTTTTCCAGTTTCTTCTTCATTATATCAAAGATTCCACAAAAAATATCGATAACTTAAACTAAAAAGCATTTTTCTCAGGATTGCTAACAGTCAATTTTGTCAATAATAGTTACTAGTTCCCAGTAACGTTACTGGTCATATCTAAAACAGTAAATAATATGTAAGGAGCTTTTGCAGGAACGATTATCAATCTTCTTTCCTTGACTCTAATAATCATGGTTGTTATAATGATTTTGCTTGCTTTATATAACTTTACTCGCTTATTAATGTAGTGAATAATGCGTAGTAAATGCTATGATAGAAGAGGCTAGTTAGTGACCGAACGCATCACTTATAGAAGTGGGCGTCTTGACCTAGGATAAGCATTCGAAAACTTTGGTAACAATATAATGGGTATTGATTGAAGTGCTTTAAATGAATATTGTTCGAAATGCTTTAGTGTTTAGCTGAATATACGAAAGAAAAGTATCTGTAAATGGGTGACTAAATGAAAAGAATGTTTGTAATTATAATAACAAAGCTCTTATACTTAATAGGCTTGATTGTAGGGAAAGGCAGTAGTCTCCCTGGAAAGATAGCTCTAAGGCTATACCCAAGTATCCTATCCAGTTTAAAGCTTCCCGAGGATATTGTTTTCATAACTGGAAGCAATGGCAAGACAACAACTGCAGGCATGATCAATGATATCCTGGTGCAAAACGGCTACAAGGTAGGGTATAATTTTGAAGGCTCAAACCAGATAGAAGGTGTCGCAACTCTATTGCTTAGAATCTCGAATCTTTTTGGTCAGGTCAAAAGAGATGTTCTAGTCCTTGAAGTTGACGAAAGATATTCCAGGCATATCCTTAAATACATTACACCAAAGTATTATGTTATTACTAACCTCTATAGGGACCAGCTCACTAGAAATGGACACCCCGAGCTAGTTTATTCAATTATTGCTCAAGGACTCAAGGACAGCATGCATTTTATACTTAATGCAGATGATCCTTTGTCCTCTATGATGGGAATGGACAGAGAAAATGTCACCTATTTTGGTATTGATAGAAACAATCTAAGCACAGAAGAAAACTCAGGAATGTATAACGATGGAGCATACTGCCCCAACTGCAAATCAGAATTGAAGTATGATTACTATCATTACAATCACATCGGGTCCTATAAGTGTGACAATTGTGGACATGCCAAGCAAAATCCTAAGTATAATGTTACCGATATAGATTTTAATGAGGGTAATTTTACAATTAATCACGACTACAAGATTCATCTCTATTTTAAGAGCTATTATAACATTTATAATCTCCTAACTGCCTTTAGCGTTGCCAATATTCTGGGTGTAGATGGCGAAGCGATTTGTGCTAGCTTAAATAACTACATTATAAAGAAAGAAAGAATCATTGAATTTGAGTTAGCTCAAAAGAAGGGCATGTTGCTACTTTCAAAACATGAAAACTCTATTTCATATGACCAGTCTATCATGTATGCTGTGAACCAAGAATCTGATTGCACAGTTGTTATTTTAATAGATAGTGTTAGCAGAAAATACTTTACTAGTGACACATCATGGATCTGGGATATTGATTTTGAAAAACTTAATGACATTAAAGTGAAGAAAATCATCCTGACTGGAAAATATGCCCATGACCTGAGTGTAAGATTTGATATTGCAGATATCGATAAGGATAAGCTAATAATGTCACCTGATTTAGACAATATGATGACTACACTAAGTCAATCTGCTGTTGGTAACATTTATGTTATTACTTGTTTTTCTGACAAGAATAAGTTTACGGAGAGGCTGTCAAAATGGAAATAAATATTTTACATTTGTATCATGATCTTTTGAATCTATACGGTGAAAATGGAAACATAAAAATGATAGCAAAACACTTAAGAGATCGAAACATTGAGCTTACGGTTAAAAACAGCAGAATTGGAGAAGAAATTAATTTTGCTGATTATGATTTCGTATATATCGGCTCCGGTACTGAGAAAAATCAGTTAGTGGCACTGAATGATTTGCTCCAGTATAAGGATAATTTGAAATCCAACCTGGATCAGGGACTCGTTATGCTTGCGACAGGTAACTCCTTCGAGATTTTTGGGCAATATATTATTGGAGTGGATGGTACAACCACAGAAGGACTAAAGCTATTTGATTTCCATTCGAAGAGATGTGATGATAGGATCACCTCTGATATTATTTATCGTTCTGATTTCTTAGAAAAAGACATCGTAGGCTTTGTAAATAAAATGAGTTACACATATGATATTGAAAATTACTTATTTGAAGTAAAATTCGGCGTTGGAGCCAACAAGGAGAGTAAATCTGAAGGTATTAGAGTTAATAATTTCTTTGGGACATATACTATTGGTCCCATTTTGTTCAGAAATCCCTGCTTCATGGAGTATATATCTAAACTTATTATAAGCAATAAGGATGTAGATTTTGAAATTTCAGACATTAAAAATGAAGATCAGTATAAGGCTTATGAAATAGTCTTGAACGAACTCGAAAATAGAATGAATTAGTAAATTTTTGTCCAGTTACTGTTCACTGGGAAGTAAAATAATAAATATATTCCAGTCGCTGTTGCAATCACGAATCAATCTAGAGCTCATCTCAGCTGAAAATACTACACCTTCCAAACTCACTTTGTTCAGACAGTGAAAGGTGCTTAACGCATTTTCTG
>JAAZEK010000433.1 GCA_012512335.1 Clostridiales bacterium
ATAATGGCTTTTATCTCTATTGTGGCTATAGTAGCAGGCTTTGTCATACACAATATTTTCCCGACAAGGATTAACTGGCCTTTATTCGAGCTGTTTGGCATCGTTAGCATGTGGATCGGTTTAATCGTTGTTTTGCGAAAAAGGCATAATATACCGAAAAATATTATGTGGCTAGTTCTTATAGTATCCTTGCTTTCTATCTTCTGGGATTGGAGGACAGGAAGTAGAGGATGGGCTTTGGATTTTGTTATTCCAATTGTCTCTGTAAGTGCTATGTTTATAATGTATGTAACTGCAAAAATCATGAAACTAAGCATCAATGACTATATTGCTTATTTCCTATTAGATGCTTTGTTTGGAATCATTCCAATAATTTTCATTTTAATGGGTTGGATAAGCGTTATTTATCCCTCTGTAATATGCGTAGCAGTTAGTATCATATTTTTATCAGCAATTATGATTTTCCAAGGAGAGAATATCAAAGCCGAATTAAGCAAGAGAATGCATGTATGAAAGCGTCATTTAGAGTCTAGTGTAGAATTTTACATAGAATTTTACATTGAATGCTGCCTAATGGTATAACTAATGGAATTTTACAAAACATAGTAGTAGGAATATTTGAAAACAGCGTAATTGAGCTTACAAAAGGAGACAGTATTTTATGCATACTATGTGGAAAGGCTCCATCAGTTTTGGTCTTGTCAACATCCCTATTAAAATGCACGCGGCTACCGAAGACAAGGACATCCGCTTTAGAAACATTCATAAGGAATGTAAGTCACCCATTAAATATGAAAAGGTCTGCCCCAATTGCAACAAAGAAATTACCCAAGATGATATTGTTCGTGGTTATGAATATGAACCAGGAATGTTTGTCATTATTTCTGACGAGGATTTGGAACCCTTGAGGCAATCCAAGGGCAGAGCCATAGAAATTTTGGATTTTGTAAAGTTGGAGGAAATAGATCCAATATATTTTATTAAGACATATTACCTTTCCCCCCAGGACACTGGTGAAAAGGCATATAACTTATTGCGGGAAGCTATGAATCAGTCAGGTAGAATAGCAATAGCTAAGATTACTATTAGAGACAAACAGTCCCTAGCAGCAGTACGAGTTTATCAAAACCTTTTGCTTATGGAAACAATCTTTTATCCTGATGAAGTGCGGGACATAGCACAAGTTCCCAATGTTCCAGCAAGTGGAACTGTGGAAGTGGATGAAAAGGAGCTTGCTATGGCAAATCAGCTCATCGAAAATTTAACCACTACTTTTGACCCCTCAAAATACACAGATGAATACAGAAAAGAGCTTATGGATCTTATTAACAAAAAGATCGAGGGAGACGAGACTGTTCAGCCAGAAGCTGCTCCTCAGAGAAATGTCATAGATTTGATGCAGGCCTTGCAGGAAAGCCTGAAGGAAACGGAGCATCTGAAGAAGACCGATGCACCACCGAAGAGGAAAGCTCCAGCAAGAAAGAAGAAAAAAGAGACTGCTGGTTGAAATGGCTAAATCAAATAAGATGAATTGGATAACTCCAATGGAACCGATTACTACAAAAACAATGATTAGCGACCCAGGGTGGACTCATCAGATAAAGTGGGATGGAATTCGTGGTCTAACTTATTTTGATTCTAGCTCATCTAATGGTGAGTCTCTACGTATTTTTACAAAAAGAGGAAGGGAGAGAACGGGATTCTATCCAGAGCTAGATCAATTAAAAAATCTGATACAAGCTAGGAATGCTGTTCTCGATGGGGAGCTAGTGGTATTGGGCGATGACAGTAAGCCTACATTTCAGCTAAGTCTGGTAAGGGACAGGTTGAAAAGCATGGAAAAGCTCCCTTATTACACTCGAACCTATCCTGTTATATATGTTATATTTGATATTCTTTTCCTTGATGATAAGTCACTAACCCAGTTGTCCTTAAAACAAAGAAGGGAAATACTTTGTAAGCAATTAGAATCCAGGATCAGTTCCAACATTATCATCACAGATGATTTTAGCGATGGTCTGGGTCTATTTGAGTTAATGAAGAAAAAGAATTGGGAAGGAATAGTTTCTAAGAGACTAGATAGTCCCTACCTCCCAGGAAAAAATCATAAAGCTTGGTATAAGTACAAAACTATGAAGAAGATTCTTGCTGCTATTTGCGGAATTCAACTAAAGGATGATTTTCCGAAATCCCTGATTTTAGGAGTTAATCAGGAAGGTAAATGGACTTATATAGGCAAAGCTTCTCTTGGCCTCACTCAAGAGGACCTGAAAATTCTCAAAGATTACAGCAAAATTAAAAATAATGATAATTGTCCCTTTCCTGAAGCAATTAAGCAATATGGAAGAGAGCTGGCAGGGCCAATCATATGGTTAGAACCGGAAATCACTTGTTGGGTTAGCTTTCTGGAATGGACTAATGATGCTGTGTTGAGACATCCCAAAATCTTGGGGTTTACTAATCATAAAGTAGAAGAAGCAGTTGGAAGGGAGTGGCCATTGGATGAATGAATTATTGGTAGGCGATGTTAAAGTAAGGATTACAAATCCTGAAAAAGTTTTATTTCCTGATCTGGGATTACGTAAAATTGACTATATTGGAAAACTAATTGAATTAGGGCCATATATACTTCCTCACGCTAAAGACCGACTATTAACAACTATACGCCATCCAGATGGAACTGGTGGAAAATCCTTCTTCCAGAAGAACATACCGAAATATGCACCAGAATGGATAGAAAAGACAGAGTGGAATGAGATTCAATATATTCTTCTTAATTCTATGGCTACTTTGGTTTGGCTGGCTAATCAGGCAGCCTTGGAGTTTCATACAAGCTTCAACTTATTCCAAAAGGAAAATAAGCCCACAGACCTTGTATTTGATTTAGACCCTTCGGAAGGACAAGGATTTGATGAGGTTTCTGAAGTGGCATTATGTATACATGAGACGTTAAAGGGATTGAATATAAAAAGCTGGGCTAAAACTTCTGGAGCCACGGGAATACAGATTTATATACCTGTTGGTCAACGATATGATTATGATACTGCCAGAAGTATCAACGAATTTTTTGGTATATACTTCAGTCAAAGATATCCTGAAAGAATTACCTTAGAACGAATGGTGAATAAAAGAGCTAAGAAACTATATTTTGATTATCTGCAAATGTGGAATGGTAAAACAATCACTATGGTATATTCTCCGAGAGCAACTCCTAAGGCTACTGTTTCCATGCCAGTTACGTGGGAGGAAATAGAAGCGGGGATTACTCCGGAGGATTTCCATCTATTGAACGCGAAAGAGCGTTTGGAAGAAGTGGGGGATTTGTTTAAACCCCTGCTGTTACAGGAAAATATTCAAAATCTGGATTTTGTGCTGAAGCACACTAAATAGGCCTAAATATAAGCTATACTTACAATAATTCACTTGAAAATATTTGAAAATTTACTATTGCATTATATGGAATGCTGCTATATAATGTGTTTACAGTTCTATTCATAGGTCTGTGGTTGAAAATCGATGCTAGTCGCAAGCGAAACGATCCACGTAAGCTGGAAAAATTCCAGTGATCATGGTGCGGCTTAGATGTAAGTCCGTCCTATAGTTTTTTTGCGATAATCTTCATATGGCTTTCCAGCTTTCGAGCATGTCTCTTGTTCCTTTCTCTTTAACTCTTACTTCAAGTCTTGGAGCAGATACAGATTACGAATCTTGGTTTTTCAAATTGATAGGTTATTTTTTAAAAATGTATAGAGAGAAGCAATAGTAGGAGGGTAATTCCTTGAGCGAAACTTCCAGACGGCGGGTGTGGGGACAAAGACCAGGTCAGCTATAATTAGAACAAGCAATAACTTATTTTAAAGCGAGGGGATTAAATCCATGTTCCAAGACAAAACGTTAGTATGCAAAGACTGTGGCTCAGATTTCACTTTCACCGTTGGTGAACAGG
>JAAZEK010000434.1 GCA_012512335.1 Clostridiales bacterium
ACCTTGCCATAAGATATCCTAATGTATCCTTTTTTCTTGATCATGCAGGCAGAAGCTTTGCTGCAGCAGAAGAAAATGCATACTATGCTAAAAAGTATCCCAATATATATCTTCAATTGACTTACACTACAGTACCCCAAGGGATTATAGAATACCTGTGTAGTGAAGGGCTTGCTGATAAAGTTCTCTATGGAACAGATGCCCCCATGCGAGATCCGCGCCCACAGCTTACATGGATTACATACGCAGATATTTCTATTGAAGATAAAAAGAAAATTCTAGGTGAAAATATGCAGAGGATTTTAGAACGATGCTTCTAATATAAACCCCGCAATAATAAAAAATTAGTAACTGTTCACTGAGTCAATTAAAATAATAAATATATATGATTTATTATTTTTACGTGAATAATAACAAAAATTATCGAGTATTTAAATTTACTCACTAAGCATATTGACAAAATTTAAGAACATGATACTATAAAAGTAATTTATAAAAGCTATTTATAAACATGATATAATTATGATGTAATTATGAGTTGATGGGGGGTAATTGGCAATACTTAAAGAAAAAGTTTACATTGGTGTTGACGGTGGAGGCACATCTACAGTAGCAATCGCCATGTCAGTGAAGGGCAGAGTATTAGGAAGAATCGTTGGAGATCAGACAAACTACAATACCTCCGATATGGACACCGCTAAGACAAATTTAAAAAAGACAATAGATAAGCTTATGAATGAGTATGGAATAGGAGATTACGAATGCATTTCCGTAGGCATGTCATCACTAGATTATGAACCCACCAAGGGTTTTGTTGATTCTTTTGTCAATGGAATCTTTCCCCCTGAAAAGGTAGTTATGCATAGTGATGTGTACATGGCGTTGATGGGAATGACCTTAGGTAAGCCTGGAATCATGATAGTCAGCGGTACGGGTTCTATAGGTATTGCTATCGATCAACAAGACAAAACCCATGTTGTTGGGGGCTGGGGTTATCTTCTAGGAGATGAAGGAAGCGGATACGACATAGCGTTAAAAGGTATCGATGCTGCACTTAAAAGCTACGAAGGGCTTGGGGAAACTACTATACTGGAAGAAAGAGTTCTTAGCTTCTTCGAAGTAGACGACCATCGAGAGCTTATCGATGTTTTTTATAACCCGCTTATTTCAACGTCAAAACTCGCAAGTTTCGGGAAGGAAGTAATAGAGCTTGCGCAACTGGGTGATGAGGTAGCTATTTCAATTGTCAATAATGCAATCAAATCACTCGTAAAATATACCTATAACTTGATAGATAAAGTGGGTTGTAAGGATTGCATCATAGGTATGTATGGGAGTGTGCTTCAGAAAAACCCCTATATATCAAATTCATTTAAGGAGCAAGTTCATGCAATTTATCCATATACAAAAATAGGATTTCCTGAACTCGAACCAGAGGCAGGGGCTGCCCTTTATGCCATGAAAAAAAGAGGATATCCTCTAAACAAAGAAATCATAGAAACTATTAAAAGGACAATTGTAGAATTTAAATGATTAAGGTGCAATAAATGTAAAAGTGAAACATCCAGGTATGCCAGCTGCAAGCGCTTATAATCGCCTTAACAGAGAAGCTTCAGAAGCTAGTCAAATTCTTGTAAAATTTCAATAAGAGGAGATAAAGATTGAAAAAGATAAC
>JAAZEK010000435.1 GCA_012512335.1 Clostridiales bacterium
ACCTTGCCATAAGATATCCTAATGTATCCTTTTTTCTTGATCATGCAGGCAGAAGCTTTGCTGCAGCAGAAGAAAATGCATACTATGCTAAAAAGTATCCCAATATATATCTTCAATTGACTTACACCACAGTACCCCAAGGGATTATAGAATACCTGTGTAGTGAAGGGCTTGCTGATAAGGTTCTCTATGGAACAGATGCCCCCATGCGAGATCCGCGCCCACAGCTTACATGGATTACATATGCAGATATTTCTGTTGAAGATAAAAAGAAGATTCTGGGTGGGAATATGCTGAGCATTTTAGAACGATGCTTTAATGTAAAGCCTAATTTTGATTAAAGAACTTATAATTAACTTTCAAAAGGAAGCAGAGACGTATATTTCGACTTAAACGGAATTGAAAGGGTATAAGTATTCAAGTAAAAATCCGCTGTTGTAACGAATTTGTTCATTGTAAAAGCTACAAATAATGTTAATATATTGTGTATGCATATTGTGAAATGGGGTGTCGCACATTATTTCAAAATTTATTAAATTTTCAAGCAATATCAGAATTAGGAAAGAAAACTTTGGAGGCCTCCTTTTCAATAAGAGTACTGGCGATGTTATAGAGGTGGATCGGGAAGCTTTCATAGTAATATCTATAATAAGTGCTTCTGAGATTGTTGATATGGATGCTCTTTTAGAGCTACCGATATCCTACAAAGGCAGAATGATTGGTAAAAAAAGTATTAGAAAAATAATATTAAGGCTAATTGATTTGGGCATTTTTGAATCCATGCCTAAGGGTTTTTTAAATGAAGAGAGTTATAGAAGGCTAGAAGAGAATAGTCGTATGACAATTAAGTGGCCAGCATATACACACTTAAGTGCTCCCGAAACCGTACATTGGGCACTGACTTATAAATGTGGTGAGGATTGTCCCGATTGTTATATGGAACGTCATAAGAGAGAGTTCACAAGTGAACTTAACACCCAGGAAGCTTTTAAGCTGATAGATAAAATATCGGATGCAGAAGTATTTCAGCTCGCTATTGGCGGTGGAGAGCCATTTTTACGTGATGATTTAGAAGCTTTAGCAGCTTATGCCCATAAGAAAGGCTTGGTTACACATATCACAACTGGTAGATATGAGATTGAAAGTCGCCGTCTTCAGGAGCTTTCAAAATATATCAAAGTGCTTCAAATAGGGATAAAAACTGAAGAACTTTTAAATAGTAATGCTAAAACAAATGAGAAGCTGAAGGCATTAGTAGCGCAATTAAACGAGTTTAACATTATTACTGGCGCAAACCTAATAATGACAGGGTCGACTATTAAAAACTTAGACTATATAATGGAAGTTTTACTGGAGCTTGGCTTCAAGCGTTTTACTTTCCTTAGATATAAACCACCTGTAAAAGTTGGAAGATGGCTTAAAGAAAAACCTTATAAAGATGATATTTGGCTGCTAGAGAATAAACTGGACAAGCTCAAAGAAAATGAAAAGCTACATATACGTATCGATTGCGCTTTTGCTTTTTTACAGAGAGAATTAAGCCAGCAAATTGCTGAAGATTCAGGATTCAAGGGTTGTACGGCAGGTGAAAGAATAATTTCACTGGCGCCAGATGGTTCAGTTTTTCCTTGCTCGCAACTAACAGGGGCTAGCTTCAATGCAGGTAATTTGTTAATAGATGACTTTGATACTATTTGGAATAAGAGTAGTATTCTAAAAAAATACAGGGGATTTCGGACAAATAAGAGTTTTAAAAATGATGATTGTGGTAAATGCACAGTAAAAAACTTCTGTGGTGGATGCAGAGTTTTTGCCTCTGATGCTATTGGATCTGACCCTGGATGTCCGGACCCATTATACGAAGACAAGTATATTGATGAAGAAAATGATGTGATAGCAGAAATACAGGATGATATAGGGTATACAGATGCGGGGTTCCCGTATGCAAGGCGTGAAGACATAGAGAAGTGGCTGGAAGAAGAAAACGACAGGGGATATCCTGCATGGATAAACTCAACCAGATAATATTTTACGAAAGAGAGATTAGATATGAGAATAATAAGTGTTAAAAAAGGGTTTACATCGGATCACAGCTCTACATCCTATGAGTTTCTTGCTGTCGATAAAGCTCTTGGCAAACAGGAGAGGGCAAAAGTGGCTTCGCTTTCTAGTAGAGCTACACCTACATCAAGACGAGTTAGCTTTATTTATCATGTCGACGGTTACGACATACCCGGTGGTTGGGGAACTTTGATGGAGAAATATTATGATGTAATGTACCGAGAAGATTATGATTGGTGGACTTTGTCTATAGCATTCAACACCACGGAGGAGCAGATTGCGGAATTAGGGAATTATGATTTCAGTGGTGTAGAGGACTTAGGAGTTTCAATTGATAGAGCAGGCAACCGAGCCATTGTATCTATATATTGTAGGATTGATTGGTCATACTTAGTTGGCAACCATGATGAATATGACGAACATGACGAACATGATGAAGAAGTGGATGAAAACGGAGAAGCGGGGTTTATTGCTGAAGATGGGCTTTTGAATCTACTTGTTCAAGTTCGCCATCAAATCATAAAGAGGGATTACAGGGCGTTGTATGCTGTATGGGAGAAATATGGATATAAAGACGATGGGGACTTTGAAATTCCAGTTCCAGAAGACAAGAAACCAGGTAAAAATATAGTGAACGAATTCAGTCGTTTACTTGAAAGTTACTAGGAAGCACGAGAACCGTCCCCTTGCTTCGGTCGGAAGCAGAGGGACGGTTCTCGTGCTTCTATAAATAGTGATGTGTCTTTAATCTATTGACAAGAATATTTTATGTGATATTATATAATCAATTTATAAAACCTGTTTATAAATTGATTATAATATGCTTGGGAAGCTGTTAGATATCTATATGAATTATACTTAACTTATAATTTCAATGAAAGGTTGCAGATAATGCTTAACGAGAAAGTTTACATCGGCGTTGATGGTGGAGGCACATCTACAGTTGCAATCGCCATGACTGATAGAGGTAGGGTACTAGGAAGAACCGTTGGGGAACAGACAAACTACAATACCTCCGATATGGATACTGCGAAGACAAATTTAAAAATGACAATAGATAAGCTTATGGATGAGTATGGAATAGAAGATTACGAGTGCATTTCCATAGGTATGTCATCACTAGATTATGAACCCACAAGGGATTTTGTGGAGTCCTTTATAGACGGAATTTTTCCGTCCCAAAAGGTAGTAATGCATAGCGATGTTTATATGGCATTAATGGGAATGACTTTTGGTGAACCTGGAATCATGATAGTCAGTGGTACAGGTTCCATAGGTATTGCTATCGATCAGCAAGACAAAACCCACGTTGTTGGGGGTTGGGGTTATCTCCTGGGAGACGAAGGTAGCGGATACGACATAGCGTTCAAGGGCATCGAAGCTGCTCTTAAAAGTTACGAAGGGCTGGGGGAAACTACGAAGCTGGAAGAAAGAGTTTTAGATTTTTTTAAAGTAGATACCCATCGAGATCTTATAGATGTTTTCTACAACCCGCTTATTTCAATATCAAAAATTGCAAGTTTTGGGAAAGAAGTAATAGAAATTGCGGATGATGGTGATCTGGTATCTATTTTTATAATCAATGACGCAATCAAATCACTCGCAAACTATGCCTATAATTTAATAGGTAAAGTAGGTAGAATGGATTGCATCATAGGTATGTATGGAAGTGTACTTCAGAAAAACCCTTATATTTCAAACTCATTTGTTGAGCAAGTTCATGCAAAATATCCAAATGTAAGGATAGGATTTCCTGAACTTAAACCAGAGGTCGGAGCTGCCCTTTATGCCATGAAGAAAAGAGGATATCCTCTGAACAAAGAAATTATTGAAAACATTAAAAATACAGTTGTAAAGTACTATTGAAAAGTGAATTGAAAAATACTATTGAAAGATATTATTGATAAGTGCTATTGGTAGATACCAAAATGTGGTGGATTATATCAAATTGAATGAGGTGCAGTAAATGTCAAAGAGCTTGGATTATATAAGCAATATAGAGAAACTAATAAAAGAAGTAAAAGAAACACAAATGAACTCGTTGAAACAGTCTGCAGAAATTATAGCGGAGTCGCTTATAAAAGATGGAATGCTTTATATATTCGGAACGGGTCATTCTCACATGTTAGCAGAAGAGCTTTTTTATCGTGCTGGAGGATTGGCAAAGGTATATCCTATATTGGATGAAGGATTAATGCTTCATTCAGGTGCAACAAAAAGCACTTCCTTTGAAAGGTTACACGGTTATGCAGAAGCCTTGTTAGATGACTATCCAGTAAAAGAAGGTGATGTGATTATCATCGCATCTAATTCAGGCAGAAATGCCGTAACTATAGAGATGGCTATGGAAGCTAAAAAAAGAGGCATGCAGGTATTAGCTTTAACCAGTTTGAAGCATTCGCAAAGTGCAACATCCAGGCACGCCAGTGGTAAGCGCTTATTTGAACTAGCAGATGTAGTAGTTGACAATTGTGGCTGTGCTGGGGATGCGGCCATAGAATTCGAGGGAACTGGGAATGTTGGACCGACGTCAACAGTCATAGGAGCTTTGTTGCTGCAAGCTATTATCTGTGAGGCAGTAGATATCATGCTAACCAAAAATGTAAAACCAGAAGTTTATATCAGCAGTAACGTAGGCAGTGGTGATAACAATCAAGCATTAATAGAGAAATATAAAAAGCAAATCAAGTGTCTATAAATGCTATAAAAGGAGAATCAGAGAAGATGTATTATGATTCTGCTACTAATAGTCGTTGGATTGTCATTCTGAGGAGTTTGCGACGTAGAATCTGGAAATTAGAAGATGATAAACCTCAGATTCCTTTCACTGCGTTCAGAATGACATTAAGAGTGTCAGTACATTTAAGAATGAGTTCTTGCGGCAGAATCATATTATTTGGGCTTCATTATAGGGAGATGTAAAATGAGGCCAAATTACAGTAACTTCATAATAGAGGAGACCTGAAGATTGAAAAAAATAACTCAAACTACGATTAGAACACAAAACATTAAAACTATATTCGATATTATCTCCAATAGAGGCATGATAGCTCGTAGTGAGATTGCCAAGTTATCCAACTTAAGCCTAATGACAGTTAGCAATATAATTGATCACTTGGATAGGTTTGATTTAATTCTACATGAAAGTAAAGAAGAGACTTCTATGGTAGGAAGAAAGGCAGAGCTACTATCTATCAAAAAGGATACAAAAAAACTCATTGTCTTGGATCTAACTACTTTGAATTTCTCATTTGTAGCTCTAAACCTCGATCTAACATTGCATCATAATTTTAATGATTGGAAGTATGATGTGAAATACAGTTATTTGAACAACTTGAGAAGCTTTCTCTCTGTAGTTAATGAATATATAGATACCGAATATGTGGATCAAGAGATTATTGGCATAGGGGTTTCTGTACCTGGACCATATGATGCGACTAGTGATATTGTCATAACCAAACGAATCCAAGCTCTTATGGAGATTCCTTTAAAAGCTACTATAAAGAGTGTTGTACTAAATAATAAGTTGGAAGATAGAGATCAGGTGGCAGATTGCGATATCTTTATAGACGAAGATGTTAAGTTTGCTTCCCTGGCTAATATAGTAATGGTACCCGAATATAAAAGTAAAACGGTGTTTTATATGTACATTGGAGAAGGGGTAGGCGGAGCAATATCTGTTAACGGAAAAGTATTAAGGGGAGCATCTTCATTTGCAGGTGATATCGGACAGCTTCTTATCAATGAGAATACTAACTTTGAGGAACGAATATCTATGAAGGCTTTTTCTAGGAAAATGCTGAGAAATGCAATAGCTATTGAAAATCTAGATACTATTGAAAGTGTAGATACCATTGATAATAAAGCTCCTATTGACAATGATGATTCGATGGATCTGCTACGAGCATTTCAAGCCAATCAGCCTGACAAGTTTAATGAACTATTTGAAAAACAATGTAACTGCATTGCATTAGCTCTCTATAATGTAATTTGGTTCATAGATCCCCACGCTATCATAATAGAATGTGAATATGCAGAGTTAAAGAGCCAAGATTTTATAGAACACTTGAACATTAAGCTTTCAAGAATGTTACCGGAACGACACGTGATTCCAGAACTATTTCTATCTAATCCATCGATTAAGAATGCGAATATTGGTGCTGGCATTACCCTAAGAAACAGGTGGCTGGAAAGTATTTCGTAAATTCGCAATAGGCAAGTGAACATACTATAAAAAAAGTTAACTAAGATAGCTAATAAGCCCAGCCAAGCAAAGGAAATTAAATGAATTAAATGAATAATACGAGGAGGATGCGCAATGTCCAAGTTGGCAATAAGAGGAGGAAAACCTCTCATTGAGAAATCTATCCCGTCCTGGCCACAATCGAGTACCGAAGAGTTAAAACGATTGAAAAAGGTTTTGGAATCTGAAAAATGGGGGCTGTTAGGGCCTCAAGTGACAGAGTTTACTAATCGTTATGGCATATATTGCGATGCGAAATATGCAGTTGCTACGTCTAACGGTACAATAAGCCTAGAATTAATTCTACGTAGCTTAAATATCGGAAGAGGAGACGAGGTAATCATTCCTTCATATACCTTTGTCGCTACTGCATCAGCCGTTACTTTTGTAGGAGCTACTCCTATATTCGCTGATACAGATGAAAGCACCTATAACATAGATCCAAAAAGCATTGAGGAACATATAACTACCAATACTAAAGCAATCATTGCTGTACATGTAGGTGGCAGACCCTGCGATTTAGATCAATTACTCAAGATATCAAAAAAGCAAGGTCTTTATCTAATAGAAGATGCAGCTCAGGCCCATGGTTCCGAATGGAAAGGGACGAGAGTAGGAGCTATTGGGGATGTGGGTTCCTTTAGCTTTCAAGCTAGCAAAAATTTGAGCTGTGGCGAAGGCGGCGCAGTTGTAACCAACAATGAGGAAATCTATCACAATGTATGGAGTATTCACCATTGTGGACGAGAATTTGGAAATGATAGCAATTACAATCATCCTATTCTAGGAACAGATGCAAGGATGTCTGAATGGCAAGCTGCTATCCTGAATGAACAGATGAACCGGCTTGAAATTGATACTGAAAAAAGAATGGCGAATGCCAAATATCTCACCCAAAGGCTCCAGGAACTTGATTTTATCGAAACACTATATGATGATCCCAGGATTACAAGAAATTCCTATCATCTTTATATTTTTAAATATAAGAAAGAAA
>JAAZEK010000436.1 GCA_012512335.1 Clostridiales bacterium
ATCCTGTTGGCTACTTCTGGTAGGGAAAAAAGCCATGTTGAAGAATTGAATGAATCCGGTCTTCCCATGGTACTTTTAATTCGAAAGCTTGCCGATGATATGGATTCAGTAGTGGTTAACAATACAAAGGCAGCTTTTGATGCAGTGTCCTATTTAGCTAAGACAGGTCATAAAAGGATTGCTATTTTTAATGGTGATAGAAGTCTTCCTTTATATCAGGAACGCTATCAAGGTTATGTCCAAGCCCTTGAGCTAGCCCACTTACCACTTAATCCGTCTTTGGTATTAGAAGCTTCAGAACAAGATTCTTGCTATGAAATCGCTAAGCGATTCTTTAATAGTGGTATACCAGTAGATGCAGTTTTCGCAGTGAGTGACCCCCATGCCCTGGAAGTTATGTCGGCAGCAAAGGATGCAGGTCTTCGCATACCCGAGGATGTGTCAATTATGGGATTTGACAATTTACAGTTCAGCCCTTTCCTGGATCCTCCTCTAACTACTGTTAATCAACCATTTTATGAAATGGGGCAAGCTGCAGCAGAAAGAATAATTTCTTTAATAGAGGGAGAGCCAAGCAATGCACTGATTCTTGTTATGGAAACTGAGCTGATAATCAGGAAGTCAGTTATGGACAGGACAAAAAGAATCAAAAAACTATGAGTATAGTAGAAGTTAAGTGAATTTACGTGATTATAAGATAATTTTAATATAGAAATGGGGATATGAGAATGCAGAAAAAAGTAGCCTTAGTAACAGGAGGAGCTCGTGGAATCGGCTTGGCTGTATCCGCTCAACTGGCAAAGGAAGGATATAATCTTGCTGTTCTAGGAACCTCCGCAGAGGATAGAGTAAAAGAAAATTTAGATCAGATAAGAGCTTACGGTAATGATCTTATATATGTTCAAGGTAGTCTTGGTGATGAAAAAGATAGGGAGAAATTATTGAAGACTACTTTAGACCACTATGGCAGAATTGATGTACTAGTAAACAATGCAGGGGTAGCGCCTAAGGTACGTGCAGATATATTGGAAACTAGCGAAGAAAGCTTTGACTATGTTTTGGATATTAACCTAAAAGGAACTTTCTTCTTAACACAGGCTGTGGCAAATCAGATGCTAAATCAAAGTAATCAAGAAGATAAAGACAATGATTATCAAGGAGTTATCATTATCGTATCATCAATGTCTGAATACACAGCTTCAATTAACAGAGGAGAATATTGTATTTCAAAGGCTGGATTGGGAATGGTAACCAAGCTATTTGCGGATCGCTTAGCAGATGAAGGAATACTCGTATATGAAATTAGGCCAGGAATCATTAGAACAGATATGACGAAAACCGTTACTGAAAAATACGATAATTTGATATCAGACGGGATTTTACCCAGGTCAAGATGGGGAGAGCCTCAGGATGTTGCTGATGCTGTTTCAGTTCTATGCTCTGGAAAGCTGGCCTATAGCGTAGGTCAAACCATTGATGTAGACGGTGGCTTTCATATCAGGAGGCTGTAACTATGAAGGAACAGCGAATAGAAATATCCAATTTGAGTATTCCTGTCTATACTCTTAATACAGCTATTGTAGGCACTGGAGCAGCTTCACTAAATGCGGCTCACCGCCTCTATAATTATGGGCAAAAAGACATTGCTATTATTACCGAAGGTTGGAAAATGGGAACTTCACGTAATACTGGTTCCGACAAGCAGACCTATTATAAATTAACCTTAGGTGGAAGTGCTCCTGATTCAGTTATGGATATGGCACAAACACTGTTTGAAGGTGGAGCAATGGATGGCGACATTGCTTTGGTTGAAGCCGCTTTGTCCAGTCAATGCTTTTACGGTTTAGTGGATATAGGAGTTCCTTTTCCCCATAACCGCTTTGGTGAGTACGCAGGCTATAAAACCGACCACGATCCCAGACAAAGGGCTACATCAGCAGGACCATTAACCTCGAAGATGATGACTGAAAGACTTGAGGAACAAGTGTTTCAAAAGAACATCAAGGTTTTTGATGGCTATCAGGTCATAGCTATCCTAACTGATGGAGAAGGTCAAAAGGCAATAGGGCTGTTGGCTATAAATCTAAATAAAGTAGGGGATCCCAATGAAAGATACGTAGTATTTAACTGTACTAATATTGTCTATGGAGTAGGTGGACCGGCTGGATTATACAGCACATCCGTATATCCTGAAAGCCAAACAGGTGCAACAGGGCTAGCACTAGAGGCAGGCGTAAAGGGAAAAAATTTAACAGAATCTCAATACGGTATCGCATCTACAAAGTTCAGGTGGAATCTTTCGGGTACCTATCAACAGGTGCTACCACGATATGTATCCTGTAATCGAGATGGCAGTGATGAAAGAGAATTTCTTATGGACTTTTTTCCAAGTGAAGGACAGATGTTAGATGCTGTTTTTCTAAAGGGATATCAATGGCCTTTCGATCCTAGAAAGATTGCAGATTATGGTTCATCGCTTATTGATATTCTGGTATATCGAGAGACTATGATGAAGGGTCGCCGAGTGTATCTAGATTTTATGAGAAATCCAGTTGTTCCTGAAGGAGAAGACATGGACTTCAGCTTATTAGGGGAAGAAGCTTATATTTATCTGAAGAATTCCAATGCCTTGTTTGGTACTCCTATAGAGCGACTTAAGCATATGAATCAGCCAGCTATTGATCTATATAAAAACAATGGAATTGACCTGGAAACAGAATATCTTGAAATTGCTGTGTGTGCTCAGCATAACAATGGAGGTTTGACTGGGAATATCTGGTGGGAAAGCAATGTTCGTCACTTCTTCCCAGTAGGAGAGGTAAATGGTTCCCATGGTGTTTATCGACCTGGAGGTAGTGCGCTAAATTCAGGTCAGGTGGGTAGCACTCGGGCAGCACAATATATAGCAAAAAGATATACAGAAAATCCTATTGAAAGCGATAACTTTTTAAATGTTACTAAATCTGTTTTAGAGGAAAAAATCAATATAGGTGAAGCTTTACTTGAAAAAATGGGAAGTAAAAGCAATGTGCTTGAAATAAGGGAAATGATAGGTAACAGGACTTCTAAAGCAGGCGCTCATATACGTTCACTTGAAGGAGCAGAAGCTGCACTGGAAGAAGCTAAAGAGGATCTTGCTAATTTTGTCAACAAACTTCAGCTATCATCACCCTATGAACTGGCTTTTGCTTATCAAAATCTTGACCTGTTAATAACTCAGGTTACCTATTTGTCTGCTATTGTTGATTATATCGGGCAAGGAGGACAGAGCAGGGGCTCTTATCTCATTATGAATCCTGAAGGGCAACTCCCTGCTGATGGACTGGAAGAAAGCTTTCGTTTCTCTGTAACTGGTTCGGAGGAACTTACTGACAGAATACAGGAGATTAGCTACCATAATGGTAAGTGCACTTCTAACTGGCGTTCTGTTCGCCCCATACCTGCAGAAGATGATTGGTTCGAGAATGTTTGGGCAGCATATCGTCGAGATGAAGTAATACGATGAAAGAGTAGAAAGATATTATATTATGAGCACCTGATGATAATATTCCAAAATGATTGAAAAGAGGAGCAAGTAACGGTTGTGTAGATCGTTACTTGCTCTTTAATTGTTTTTACAAAGTCTCAAAGATACTTCACAGGAATTACACGGTCATTGTCTTTTAGCGTAATCAAATTATCATATAAGCAAATCACTCCTCCGGGTCCACGCTTAACAGAAGGAATTTTATCAAGTTGATTAAATGCAGCTATATCCTTCTTTTGCGGATCGGCATGCTTTTTCATTTCTAGTGGGTACAGTATTCCATTATCCTCAATCAGGAGGTCTATTTCATTCATGTTTTTGTCACGATAAAAATAGAGAGGCAGTTCAAGGATTCCTTTATTATAATAGCTTTTTATAATTTCGGAGATTACAAATGTTTCAAAGAATGCGCCTGCCATCGCACCATTTTTCAACACATCAGGCGTATTCCACTTGGTTAAATATGCCGCAAGCCCAGTATCAAGGAAATAGAGCTTAGGAGTCTTTACCGTACGATTTGTAATGTTATTTGAATATGGTTGAAGCAAATAGACGATGTTAGAGCTTACAAGAATGGACATCCAACGCTCTGCAGTTGGCTGGCTGATTCCCACATCCCGTGATAGAGATGCAAGATTCAATAGCTGCCCTATGCGACTGGCTGCAACAGTCATAAAATGAAGAAACTTTACCTCATCGCCCACTTGTGTCAGTTCGCGCACATCCCGCTCGATATAGGTCCTTACATAGGCACCGTAAAACATCTGCCAGTCAAAATCCTTATTAGCATATAACTCCGGCATGCTACCACGATGGATGTTATACCATACATCATCGTATGAGGGCCCCTTTTTATCTTGCCTGCGAATGGCAAAATAATCGTCCGTCGGCAGGAATGACTCTGTAAAGTCGATGCCCAGCTTTTCTCGCATAGAAAGGCCAAGCAGAGTCAACAGCCCTAAACGACCAGCCAAAGATTCGCTGACATTTTTCATCATGTGGAATTGTTGTGATCTGGACATATAAAATTGTCCCTTTTTCTTGTCTCGATCAATTATAATTTCAATTTGTGGAAACAGATTAGGAGCATATTGTATCTCATCAACAAATAGAGGAGGCGGATTATCTTTGAAAAAAGTCCCACTTTGTTCAATTGCAGATGCTAGCAACAATGGGTCGTCAAGTGTAACATATTCTATACCCTTCAATACATTTTTAAGCATAGTAGTTTTACCAACTTGTCGAGGACCTGTAACGAGGATCGCACCAAACATTTTAGAAAGTTTACTGATTGCTTCCTCCGCATGTCGTTTTATATACATTGTCGATCACTCCTAAGGCTATTTTAATATCCAATATTATTATAGCCTAGTAATAACGAAAAAATCAAGTTGGTAAAAATCTTTTATAACTGAGCTAAATCAGGAATTAGACTCTATATTACACGAATGGCTCATTTGATGTTATTGTGCGCTCACCAATCATGCTAGGACTCATCCAGTGAAAATCATCTAATTGAGAAGATATTCGATAGAAAATTGGAAAAATGAATGACAAGCCTACTGATTAGAGATATAATCTATTTGGCGAATAATTCTAATAAATAATCAACTATGTCTAGTCAAGCTACAAATGATACAAGTGATAACAAATCTTAAACAGGAGTGATACAATGTACATAGGAAAATTAAACACTAAGGATTCAAAACTATCAGGCAGCTATAGTTATCGAAATCGAGGAACAAAGCACCCATTTCCACCTAATAAAATTTTTAGTTCCAGTGGGGCTGATAAGGGGGAAATCAACTTTGGCACTGGCAGTCTATGTTCTGGGAATCCAGTAGGATGGAATTGGGAGTCTCTAATGGATGTAGGTCTAGATGTTAGAATCGACCTTTCAAAGGAATGTTTTGTTGGAGCTGTATGTATAGAACTTCTTGAAGAGTCTGCTGTTCAAGCAGTGGAGGTTTTTAGTGAAGCGAATAGCGGTCTAAAATGCATTGGACGTTTCGACGCACAAACTGGTGGTTTACTTGAGGGAGAATTTACTGTTCCTGTAAGCTACCATGCACAGGTTTTGGTAGTAAGATTTATATCAAACTTAAAGGATATTGTTATATCTAAGCTTGATGTTATCGGTGCAATTCCTGATTCTCCAAATCTTTACCCAAGCCCTGTTAATGCAAAGTTTGAACAAGATAAAATTTCATTACATACATTAAAAACAATATCATTAGCAGATGATTCACAAGATGCTGAGTTTGCTGCGAAATACTTACAGAACAGGGTATCGGAGAGATTCGATTATGATCTATCCATTTCACAAAGTGATTCACACAGCTTATCATTAGAAAGCGAAAACGGAATATTATTAGGAATTGATAACAACATTAAAGAAGAAGGATATAAGGTTTCTATTAGTAGTGAAGGTGCTAATCTTACTGCCTCAAATAGATTAAGCCTTTTATATGCTATTGAAGCTTTTGTTCAGCTCTGTGACAATGGTAAATTTCCAATGTGTGAAATAGAGGATTATCCATACAAGCCCATAAGAGGGTTCCATATTGGGCTGCCTCCACGTGAAGAAATTGAATTTGCTAAGAGATTAATACGCTATGTTTTAATACCCATGCGTTACAATATACTAATTGTGGAATTTGCGGGTGGAATGCGTTTTGATAGGCATCCTAAGATTAGTGAAGCATGGGTTCAGGGAAATCAGGCAGGAATTGAAGGCACACAACCATTATTTCCACATGGATCAATGGTAGCTGGTGGTGAGCTTCTGGAGAAGGATGAGGTTCGAGATTTTGTTAAGTACGTTAAGAGCTTTGGAATTGAAGTTATACCAGAGGTTCAATCCTGGGGTCATGTTCAATACATCACCTATGCCTATCCAGAGATAGCAGAATTGGCTGAAGAAGCTATTGGTGATAAAAAAATGGATACTCGTAGTGCCGATCAGCCACCTAGTACATTCTATCATCACTCATATTGCCCATCGCTTGATAAGAGCTATGAAATTATCTATGACATAATTGATGAGATAGTAGAGGTTGTACAACCCGAACACTATGTACATATGGGACATGATGAGATATACCAAATTGGAATTTGCCCCAGATGCAAGGACATAGACCACTCTGATTTATATGCAAAGCATGTAACCAGAATGCGTGACTATCTCAAAGACAAAGGTTTGAGAATGATGATATGGTCTGATATGCTACATTCTACTGAAAGGTATCTAACGTATCCCGCAATCACAAAGTTACCAAAAGATATTGTAATGCTGGACTTTATATGGTATTTCCATTTTGATATTGATATGGAGGATCATATCTTACCCCACGGCTTTGATGTCGTCATGGGAAATATGTATTCTAGTCATTATCCGCGTTTTGAAAGTCGAATGGCCAAAGAGGGAATGATAGGAGGACAGGTATCTACATGGTGTCGTCTAGATGAATATTATCTAGCTAAGAAGGGTAAGATTTTTGACCTGCTATATTCTGCAGAGATGCTTTGGTCAGACTCCTATAATTCAAATGCCAGAGAGGTGTATACAAGAATTGTTCAGGAAATGATTCCACAAGTTCGAGATGAGCTAAGAGGTATATCTAAGCCGGAAACATATAAAAAAATTGCTGAACCAATTGCACTGCCTCAATCTGCTACACCTTCTTTACCAAGAGAGCTTAATGCTGAAATTAAGGACATTCTTGGGGCAGGCAATGGTAATGCTAATGACAGTATTTGTAGTAATGCCTTTGACTTATCTCAAGCACAACGCCTTACAGATACGTCTATTAAAGTGGAAGTAAGTAAAAAATACAGTAAATTGGTCTTCCTACATGCTACTTCTAATAATGCAAAGCGTATTGCATGGGAGCCATTAACCCAGGTAGGCGAATATATTGTTAAATATTCTGATAATAAGGAAGTAGTTATACCAGTAGAATATGCAGGAAATATTTCTGTATGGACACGACCATTTGCTAAGCCTATGCCACAGCAGTTTTATCGCCATCAGGGATATGTAGCAACCTACATGTCAGATCCGCTTATACAAGCAAAGACTGAAGACGGCAAGGATATTACAGCACTTGGCTACGAGTGGGTAAATCCATATCCAGATAATGAGATAGTGTCTATCAGCTGTAGTGGGAATGGTCTAACAGATGCAGAAATCTTACTACTGGGAATTTCAGGGATTCGGTGAAGGCTATAAATTTCAAAAATAAGCTAGCTATTTTATAGCAAATTTATACTGGAGGCAATAAAATGAAATTTTCAATATTAAAAGATGAAATTATTCCTCACATACCTGTGCATCTTAGAGGGTTTGCAGCACGAATTGATAAAAGAAATGAAGGGGTTCATGACCCCTTATATGCTACAGTAGTGCTAATACAGGCAAACAAAACTGTCGCTATAATTAGCATAGATTTGATTGGTGGTGATAGAAGCTTTGCAGATGGCATTAAGGGAGCCATATGTGAAAGGTTTGGGCTTTCAGAGGATGAAATAATTCTTAACTTTTCCCATACACATTCAGCTGTTGCCATAACTGGCGAGGATGAAAACAAGAGAAATCGGCCATATAGCTTTAATCATTACAGTAGTACAAGGGATGAAGATATTGAGCATTCAGAGGATGTAAAATATTATAAGATTGTAAAGACCAAAATACTAAACATGATAGAAGCCGGCCTTAGCAACTTAGTTGAGGGTAATGCTTATGTTTTAAGAGGTAAGTCTAAATTTGGTGTAAGCAGAAGGCATCCCCATGAAGATGGAGTAATTTGGAAACCATATTTTAACGAAGACAGTATGGATCCAGACCTCTACCTTATAAAGCTGGAAGATAATAATGGCAATATTAAAGGTCTGCTTTACAATTATGCTTGTCATCCAACGTCAATGGGTCCAAACAATTATCTAATTTCTGCTGACTATCCTGGAGTTGTGAGAAGGGTTCTTGAAGAGAAAAATCCTGGAATGATTGCTATGTTCTTACAAGGCTGTGGAGCTGATATTAAGCCGGTAGCTACAACAGAGGACGGCGTATTTAAACAATGCACTTTTGAGGAGTTAGAAGTGGCTGGCGCATCCTTAGTAAGTGAAATTCAGGATTTATTAGAGCTAGAGGAAGAAAAGGATGTAAATTTGGGCTGGAGAAGGATTAATGTGGATTTACAAACTAAAAGCTCGGATTTGAAATTGTATTCTGAAAGCTGGGATTTAGAAAAATGGATTGA
>JAAZEK010000437.1 GCA_012512335.1 Clostridiales bacterium
CCATGATTGATATGGAAGTCTTAATAGATGGATGCTCACAAATGGGAATAGGACTAGGCGAAAAACAACAGTACCAATTTAGTAGGTATCTGGATTTATTACTTGAGTGGAATCAGAAGTTTAACTTAACAGCTATTACAGAACCTAAGGAAATAATAGTTCAACATTTTTTAGATTCGATTTCTACTCTTAAGCTAAAGCAAATGGAAGGTCAGTCAAGGATTTTAGATATGGGGTCAGGTGCAGGATTTCCAGGTATTCCACTTAAAATCATGGAACCACAGCTGCAAGTATCTTTAGTAGATTCTGTCCAGAAAAAGGTTGGTTTTCTAAATGAAATAATTGAGCAGCTGGAGCTTAATGATACAGTCGCTATCCATGCAAGAGCAGAAGATTTAGCAAACTTAAAAGAACAGCGAGAAGCATATGACCTGGTAGTTTCAAGGGCAGTAGCAGAGCTTCGTGTCTTATCTGAGTATTGCTTACCCTTCTTAAAAAAAGATGGTCACTTTATATCTCATAAAGGTCCAGGGGCAGCAGATGAGGTTGAATTAGCTAAAAATGCTATTAAACTACTGGGTGGTGAATGGTTGGAAACTGTAGAAGCAAGAATTCCCTATTCAGATAGAACCCATAACCTAATAATCATCAAGAAAATTAAAAATACACCAAAAAAATTTCCACGAAGTCCTGGTAAACCCAGGAAAGACCCCTTGTGAACAAGAAAACCGCTTATGTAATAGGCGGTTTTTGTTATTATATAGAATAAAATGTATAAGTAATGGGAAAAACGGCGAAAAAGATAGTAAAAGTACGTATGAATTATGTAGAATGAGGTAAATAAAAATAAATCAATAAAAAGGAGGAATATGATAAAATACGGCGAATAATAACAATATCTCAGTATGGGGGGATACTTATGCGAAAAATACTTAGTATACACGGAAGCAATCCAAGAGAAGAGGATTATGAATCAAAGAAAATTGAAAATATCCCTATTCATAGGATTAAGCCTAATCCATACCAACCAAGAAAAAGCTTTTCAGTTAACGGCTTGGAGGAGTTGGCTCAGTCCATTCGCCAGTATGGAGTAATTCAACCTATAACTGTAAGGAGATCTGGTCAAGATAACTATGAATTAATAGCAGGAGAACGACGACTACGAGCTACAAAGCTAGCTGGATTCGACTATATACCTGCAATCATAATGAATACATACGAACAAGATTCTGCGATCATGGCTATGATTGAGAATCTACAAAGAGAAAATCTTCATTACCTAGAAGAAGCTAAGGGATATGCTAATTTGATTCAAGATCACGAATTTACACAGGAAGAGCTAGCAGTAAAATTAGGAAAGAGTCAATCTACTATTGCCAATAAGCTTCGAATTTTAAAGCTGTCAAACGAAATAAAGGATGTTTTAATCAGAGAGAAGCTTACAGAACGTCATGCTAGGGCTTTGCTTAAGCTACCAGATGACGAATCAAGGATGCAAGCAGTAAAGAAGGTTATAGATAATAAGCTAAATGTGAGAGATACGGAAGAGATTGTAGAGTATTATGTCCAAGATGCAGTTGAGAAGGAAAAGACAAGAAGTAAAAATATGGAAAATACTACAAACAAGTCTCAAAAGAGAGTTTTCAAACGGACCAAAGATATAAGAATATTTATTAATACTATAAAGAATGCAGTAAATTTATTAAAGAACTATGGTATGGCAGTGCAATACCATCAATATGATAAAGGAGACAATATAGAGATTATAGTTACAATACCAAAGAGTTGATTGTTACTATTCAAAAATATTTATCAGATAAACTTTGATATTTAATTAGGTAGCCTGGATTTGGCTACCTTTTTATGTTTTTTTACTTTAATAAATTGTTATCCTACCTTAAGATGCCCACTTCTTTAAGTGAAGCGTTCATTCTAATTAATTC
>JAAZEK010000438.1 GCA_012512335.1 Clostridiales bacterium
GATGTTCTTCTGCTGTTTCTGCTATTGCTGTAAGTTTGAAATCCTCTAGCTCAACCTGCATTTTTTTTAATATAGAAGCAACATCCATACCAGTACATCCGATTAATCCAGCTAAAAGAAGTTTTTTTGGACGTGGTCCTAGGTTACTACCACCTTTTTCTTCGCTTGCATCTAGTACAAGATTATGTCCATCTAGTTCCATTTGAAAAGCCATATTATCTATTTGTTTTGCTTCAACCTTTGCTTGTGCCATCCAGCTTCACTCCTTTAATAATGTTGTAATTATTTTAAACTTTTTAGAAGTTAGTAAATGTATTATACTATACATAAGCTATATCAGTACTCTTCAAACATTGCCAGTTATATAGAGAATTAGTAAAGCAAAATGTGGACAAGGATTGTAACTTATGGTACAATATGGCTGAAAAATAAAATTTAATACATAACTATTTATCAGGGAGAGTGTTATCCATTGGAATCGGATAGTATATGGCGGTTGATTATCTTAGTATTCTTACTTGTTTCATCAGCCTTTTTTACAGCTGTGACAACTGCTTTCTTATCACTAAATCGAATTCGCTTAGACAAACAGGTAGATGAAGGAATTAAAGGTGCAGATAAGGTATCCAAGCTTCTAGATTCTCCAGAGAAACTTAAAAATGTAGTTTTGTTGGCAGACAATACAGCTAATATTGGTGCCGTTGTATTAGCAACACAACTAACAACTAAGTACATGAGCAACATGGCTACTTGGTTCACTATTCTGATTATGGTTTTTATTGTGCTAATATTTGGCGAAATATTTCCATATTTACTTGCAAAAACATATCCAGAACGTTTTTCCTTTCGTGTAGCTGGTTTTATGACTATATTGATACGTATTTTGAATCCAATTATCGTTTTTCTTATTTTTATAAGTAACCTAATGATGCGTTTATTTGGTTGGAAGCTTAAGGAGAAACCTCATATTACGGAAGAAGAATTACTAACCTTAGTTGATGTAGGCCATAGAGAGGGAGTAATCGATCCAGAAGAGAAAAAATTGATTCAAAATGTTTTCCAATTTGGCGATAGCCAGGTGAAGGATATAATGATTCCCCGTACAGATATTTTAGCAATTGATATTGAATCCACTTATGATGAAATATGGGAGCAATTTCAAACTCAGCAGTATTCACGTATGCCAGTATATGAAAATACCCTGGATAATATTGTTGGGATTCTACATGTCAAAGATGTCTTTTTCTCGCAACAAGCAAAAGAAACATTTGATATTCATAAAAGTATTCGGAAGCCTTATTACACTTACGAGAATAAACGAATAGCTGATTTATTTGAAGATATGCGAAAAAAACGCCTGCAGATGATTGTAGTAGCCGATGAATATGGTGGAACTGCAGGTATTGTCACCATGCAAGATTTAGTTGAGGAGATATTTGGAAACATTGGAGACGAGTATGAAGAAATAGTTGACGAAATTCAGCAACTGGCTCCTGGTGAATATATCATTGATGGTCTTACGAGACTAAGTGTTATAAATGATGAACTGAATACAGATATGGAATCCGAGCATTATGAAACAATAGGAGGCTTTATAACTGGAATCATTGGTCGTTTCCCAAAGAAAGGTGAAGTTGTAGTTTATAATGAATTAAGATGGGTTATTATGGATGTCTATCGTACTAGAGTGAAGCGCTTGCGCTTACAAATTATTGAGCCAATAACTGATGAATTAGAGGGTGAATCGGAGAGATCTGGCTCCAAAAAAGAGGATTGAGGTTGAAAGATGAATGCTATTTTTATGACAACTGGTGGGCAAAAGGCTATAGAAAAAGCCTATGATCAATCTGTTAGAATAACATTGACAGATAAGTTAAATTTTCTTGATTATATTAGTGATCCAGAAACCATGGAGGAGAGAAAAGAGGACCTTAAAAAAATTCATTTTATTTTCTCTACCTGGGGTATGTTTACCTTAAGCAAAGACCAGATACAAAATTATTTTCCAAATTTGAAGGCTGTGTTCTATGCAGCAGGATCTGTTCAATCTTTCGCTCGTCCATTTTTAGAATGTGGTGTACGAATATTCAGTGCTTTTGCAGCTAATGGTGTTCCTGTAGCTGAATATACCATATCTCAGATTATATTAGCTGGAAAAGGTTATTTTCAGTCTGAAAGGCTATATAGAGCAAAAGGGCATCAAGAAGCCGTTAAATTTAGGCAGCTAATGCCGGGGAATTATGGCGATAAGATTGGTATTATAGGAGCCGGCATGATTGGTAAGCTTGTTATTTCCATGCTTAAGAGCTTCAATTATAATATTTTAGTATTTGATCCTTTTCTTCTTGATGACAAGGCAGTTGAGTTAGGGGTTAGGAAATGTGACCTAAAAACTATATTTGAGGAATGCCTTGTAATATCCAATCACCTGGCCAATAATGAACAGACAAAAGATATGATTACTTATGAGCACTTTAGCTTAATGCGTCCAAATGCCACATTCATTAATACTGGTAGAGGAGCACAGCTGATAGAGTCAGATTTGGTACGTGCATTGAAGGAATCACCCAATCGTACTGCTGTTCTAGATGTAACTTTTCCAGAGCCTGTGCAGGCTGGACATCCATTTTATGAGATGCATAATGTATTCGTAACTCCTCATATTGCTGGTAGTATTGGCGATGAAGTAGCTCGTATGGGTCTATATATGCTTCATGAATACGAGGCTTTTTCATCCAACCAAACATGTAAATATGAGATAAATGAAGATATGCTTAGCACGATGGCTTAATAGTTGCTTATACGTATAAATAAGCGGTTAGACACATACCAGTATTCTATGATAATATAAGAGAAGTGTGTTTATAATATATAAGGGGTGTGAGTCACTATAGTGAATATTGACTTTCGTGGCTTTCTACATAGACTAAGAAAGCAAAAACAGAAGGATCCTGCTGTAATGGCATTGGATATAGTGGAAGTAGGTAGTGAAACCGACAATTATGGACAACATGATAAAGTAAGCAAACATATACCTGAGGGAATTACCTCAAAAATGCTATATAAGGATGTTGTTGGGATTGCTTGGCCGTCATTTATAGAGATGACTTTAACCCAGTTGGCTTCCATGGTAGATATGATGATGGTGGGAAGATTGGGTTCATGGGCTATAACTTCAGTGGGATTGACTGCTCAGCCGAAATTTTTGTTAATGCTTATGTTTATGGCCATGAATGTTGGTGCAACAGCCCTAGTTGCTCGATATAAAGGTGAGGGTTCACCGGAAAAAGCTAACAGAATATTACGACAGGCATTTTTACTAACCTTTGTTTTGTCATTGATAGGCTCTATTTTGGGAGTTATTTTTTCTGAAAACATGGTACGCTTTATGGGTGCTACTGAGGCTATTACACTTGAACAGGGCACCATTTATCTAAAAATACAAATGTTAGGCTTTGTCCCATTAGCTCTAACCACAACTGCTACTGCCACCCTGCGTGGCGTAGGTAATACCCGAATTGCTATGGCCTATAACCTTATTTCCAATTTATTGAATGTTTTCTTTAACTATGGTTTGATTCACGGGAATATGGGCTTCCCCAAAATGGGGGTAGCTGGTGCATCACTAGCTACTGTTATTGGTCAGACAATTGCTTTTGTTTTATCGATAGCTGTAGTACTTCGAGGAAACCATTATTTACACCTTGATATAAAGAAAGGATTTAAACCAGATTGGCAAGCAATGAAGTCAATTTTTAACATTGGTATTCCTTCAATGATAGAGCAAGCTTTCATGCGTACAGGGATGATTCTTTATGTAAAAACCGTTGCTTCACTTGGGACTGTTGCCTATGCCACTCATCAAATTTGTATGAATATTCAGGCTATGTCTTTTATGACAGGACAGGCATTTGGGGTATCAAGTACTTCCTTAGTAGGCCAGAGTCTGGGCAAACGTCGTCCTGATATGGCTCAAGCATATACCAGCCACACAAGAAGAGTTGGTCTCGTAATAGCTATATTACTTGTTCTTATATTTTTCTTCCTTGGTAAGCCTATTGTTTCACTATATACTGATGAGGTAGATGTTATTGCTCAAGGTGCAAAAATTCTAATGTTCGTTGCCTTGGTGCAACCCTTGCAGTCTTCACAGTTTATTCTTGCCGGTGCACTACGTGGCGCAGGTGATACACGTGCAACTGCTGTTATCTCCTTTTTAACAATATTACTAATTAGACCTATACTGGCTAAATATTCCATTGATGTTCTGGGATGGGGTTTAGAAGGTGCATGGTTCGCTTTGTTAGTGGATCAAGCGTTGCGATCTTTATTGGTGTTATTACGATTTAATTCTGGTAAGTGGAAGCGAGTCAAAGTATAGATTAATTTTCATAGCAAAGTCCTCTGAAGGGGACTTTTTTCTTTTTATTTTAATTAAACTATTTATTTTAGTGCGCTAATGTGTTACTATAACATACAGATAAAAATTTTCTGTTATAAATGCTTTCGTAGTAAAAGATACTTTCAGCTTTCTTTGGAAGTATAGCCTATTGATGTTTCAACTTTTAGGATGAAGTATATATAATAGATTGATAGAATTTAGTATGATTGCAAATATAAATGTAGATATTTGCAAAATACAATATACTGTAATTTTCTACTATTGACAGCCAGGATGCTGTTATAGTAGATTTATTAGTACTATTTTTAAAATAGGATATTAATATTAAAGGAGCGTATATTTATGAAGAAGGCGATTTTATTACTAACTAGTGTTATAGTTGTTCTGGCTCTATTTGTAGGCTGTAGCGATGCAAATACGGGCAACACCATCAAAATTGGTGTTAACTACGAGTTATCTGGTGAAGTATCATCCTATGGAAGAGATTCTGTAGAAGGGATAGAGCTTGCGGTTGAAGAGATTAATGCTGCTGGCGGTATCGATGGTAAAAAAATCGACATTGTCAAATATGACAATAAGTCAGAACCAGCAGAAGCTGTGACATTGGCTAGCCGACTTATGACCTCGGATAAGGTTGTAGCAATTTTAGGTCCTGCTACTTCGGGAGCATTTAAAGCAACCATTCCTACTGCTTTACAAAACAAAATCCCAGTAGCTTCTGGTTCTACAACTGCAGATGATATCACTGTAGATGAGAATGGAGTTAAAGAGTATGCCTTTCGTATTTGTTTCAGTGATGCTTATCAAGGAACAGGAATGGCAAATTATGCTCTTGACAGATTATCTGCAAAAAAGGCAGTAATCATTATGGATAATTCCAGTGACTACGGCAAAGGTTTGGCCGAAGCTTTCGTTAACACCTTCGAAGAGGGTGGCGGAGCTATCGTTGCACAAGAAGCATATGTTGCTAAGGATACTAATTTCAATTCTATCATTACCAAAATAAAAGGCGATGAATTTGATGTTATTTTTATCCCAGGTTACTATCAGGAAGCTGGTTTAATTATTAAGCAGGCTAGGGAACAAGGAATTGCTGTTCCTATACTTGGGGCTGATGGATTTGACTCTCCAGACCTAGCTAAATTAGCTGGAGACGATGCTTTAAATAATGTATATTATTCCAACCATTTTTCTTCTCTAGATGAAGATCCTGTAGTTCAAAATTTTCTTACAGGTTTTGAAGAAAAATACAATAAGCAACCAGGTGCTTTCCACGCTTTAGGATATGATCTAGCTAAATACGTAGTAGACAGCATTGACCGCGCTGAAAAATTGGATGGAGAATCTGTAAAGGATGCCATGGCTGCCACCTCAGATTTCAAAGGGGTTACAGGCACTTTCACCATAGATGAGAATCATAACCCAATTAAAGACTTGATTGTTATCGAATTAGCCGATGGCAAGCAGTATTCAAGTGAAAGGCTTAGTGCAGAATAAGATATAGCTAATACTTTGATCTAATTAGTTAAAAAGTTAAAGATATAAGTGAGGAGTGTGATTCCTCACTTATATCCATTTTATGAAATGTAGAATAGAAAGAAGGGAAGAGGATTTGGAACAGCTTATTCAACAAATTATCAATGGTGTTTCGCTGGGTAGCATATACGCACTTATTGCTCTTGGTTACACAATGGTATATGGCATTATTAAGCTGATCAATTTTGCACATGGCGAAATTTATATGTTAGGTGCTTATATCGGCTATTTCTGTATGACGAACTTAAATTTAGGTTTTTTTCCATCTCTTATTATTTCTATGGTTCTATGTACCTTAATAGGCATCGGCATTGAAAAAATTGCATACAAGCCTCTTCGAAATGCAACACGTATAGCAGTACTTATTACAGCTATTGGTGTCTCACTGTTCATTCAATATGGAACCATGTTTTTTGTAGGAGCAGGTGTTAGAACTTACCCAGCTATGACTGGGATTATAACAAGGCGTTTTCAGTTCGGTGATGTATTAATCAATATGCAGCAAATAATGATAGTAGTCATAACAGTGTTGCTTATGATAGCATTGCAGTTTATTGTAAGAAAAACTAGGATTGGTAAGTCAATGCGAGCTGTATCACTTGATAGTGATGCTGCACAACTTATGGGTATCAATATAAACACCACAATATCATTCACCTTTGCCTTGGGTTCAGCTTTAGCTGGAGCTGCAGGTATAATGGTTGGTGTTTACTATAACTCTATCAACCCACTAATGGGAACCATGCCAGGCTTAAAGGGTTTTGTAGCAGCTGTATTCGGAGGTATTGGAATTATTCCAGGAGCCATGCTTGGTGGATATTTAATTGGAATTATTGAAGTGTTTGTTTCAGGTTATGGCAATTCCATGTATCGCGATGCTGTTGTATTTGGTATTCTAATTCTGGTTCTTATAGTTAAGCCTACTGGAATACTGGGCAAAAATATAAGAGAGAAGGTGTAGATTTGAAAAAGTGGATAGCATTAATACTAACCTTCGCCATAGTACAAGTTTTAGTATACTTTAATATCATAAATGATTATTTACAAGCCACCATTGCTACTATATGCATCAATATAATTTTAGCAGTTAGTTTGAATTTAGTTACAGGCTTTACAGGTCAGTTTTCGTTAGGCCATGCTGGATTTATGTCAATTGGTGCCTATGTATGTGCAATCATACTTATGAGAATCCCTACTGTTTGGGGCTTCTTAGTAGGTTTGTTTGCTGGTGCAATTATTGCGGCTATAGTAGGTTTTCTTGTAGGGCTACCTACTCTGCGCCTAAAGGGTGACTACTTGGCAATTGCTACCTTAGGTATGTCTGAAATTATACGTATTATATTTTTAAACATGGATAATCTTACAAATGGTGCAGCGGGGCTTAGTGGTATACCAAGGTTTACAAACTGGTTATTTCTTTATTTGTTTGTTGTTGGTAGTATTTTACTGATTACCCGATTTTTAAATTCATCTCATGGAAGAGCTTGTATCTCTATACGAGAGGATGAAATTGCTGCAGAGGCTGTCGGAATAAACTCCACTAAATACAAGGTTACTGCTTTTACAATAGGTGCTTTTATTGCTGGAATTGCCGGCGCTTTGTATGCTTCTTATTTTTACTTTTTAAAGCCTGATACATTTGGCTTCCAAAAATCCATTGATATTCTGGTAATTGTTGTACTTGGTGGCTTAGGA
>JAAZEK010000439.1 GCA_012512335.1 Clostridiales bacterium
GGTCGTCCGATTGCAGACAATGAAAACATTAAGACAGCAGGTAAGCGTGGCGGTGCTATGCTAGATGACACTTGGTACTTGGAGAAGATGAGTCACTTTAATAGGGAAGTTATACCAGAACGTCGAATGCATGCAAAAGGCTCTGGTGCATTTGGAACATTTACAGTAACACATGACATCACTCAGTATACAAAAGCAGCTATATTCTCTGAAGTAGGTAAACAAACTGAAATGTTCGCACGTTTTTCTACAGTTGCTGGAGAAAGAGGAGCAGCAGACGCAGAGCGAGATATCCGTGGTTTTGCATTAAAATTCTACACCGATGAAGGCAACTGGGATTTAGCCGGGAATAATACTCCAGTGTTTTTCTTCCGTGATCCTATGTTGTTTCCTGACCTAAACCATGCTGTAAAGCGGGATCCACGTACAAATATGCGTTCGCCGCAGAATAACTGGGATTTCTGGACCATGATTCCAGAATCACTCCATCAGGTAACCATCACCATGGGTGACAGAGGTATACCTAAGAGCTTCCGTCACATGCATGGCTTTGGCTCTCACACATTTTCACTTATTAATAAGGAAAATGAACGTGTATGGGTCAAATTCCACTTTGTAACACAACAGGGTAATGAATATATAACAGATGAGGAAGCGGCAGAGGTTGTAGCTAATGACCGCGAATCCAATCAAAGAGATCTTTATGAGACAATAGAACAGGGAGATTATCCAAGGTGGACCATGTATATTCAGGTTATGACTGAAGAACAGGCAAGAAACCATCCATATAATCCATTTGATCTAACCAAGGTATGGTATCATGGAGATTTTCCACTAATCGAGGTTGGTTATTTTGAATTAAATCGCAATCCCGAAAACTACTATGGGGATGTAGAACAAGCGGCCTTTAATCCTGCTGATATAGTACCAGGTATTGGATACTCACCTGATCGTATGCTTCAGGGTCGTCTATTCGCCTATGGCGATGCACAACGTTATCGTCTTGGCGTCAACCACCACCAGATTCCAGTAAATCGCGCGAAAAATGAAACAAATTATTACCATCGTGATGGCGCAATGCGTGTAGATGGTAATTTTGGTAGTACATTACACTATAATCCGAACTCCCATGGAGTTTGGAAGGATCAGAACGATTTACGGGAACCTGCATATGACGGAGTAGGGCCAGCAGATAATTATGATTTCAGAGAAGATGATGATAATTATTACGAACAGCCAGGTAAGCTTTTCCGCTTAATGGATGACGAAGCACAGCAAAGATTGTTTGAGAATACTGCTCGTAACATGCAGGGAACTACAGAATTGGTTCAAAAACGTCATATACGCCATTGCTATTTGGCAGACCCTGCCTATGGAGAAGGTGTAGCGAAAGCTTTAGGTATTGATATTAAAACTGTTGATATGGATGATACCTATGGAGCCCGTGCTTAAATTAAAAAGAATGTTCTCCTATCGAAGAATTCTTGTAGTGTTTCATGAATTTTCAATATAGTGATTTACAGTTGTGAAATTTAACGTTATTAAATTTATGCTAGTGTGGGAGTGGCTATACGGATGATGCCACTCCCTTTTTATAACAACATGTGCTAAAATAATGATTAAGGAAGACATAGGAGGAGCAATATGCTATTTATACAATATCCAAAATGTACGAC
>JAAZEK010000440.1 GCA_012512335.1 Clostridiales bacterium
AAGAGTCACGTTTGACGAAGATCGCTGCAAGGGCTGTGAGCTTTGTGTTTCAGTTTGTCCGAAAAACATAGTGCTTATGGCTAAAGATAGGATTAATAAAAAAGGTTATCACCCTGCAACGGTGGAGGAAATGGATAAATGCATCGGATGCGCTTTTTGTGCTATGATGTGCCCCGATGTTGTTATAGAAGTTGAAAAGTAAGGAGAGTGAGGGAGTTAAATGTCAAAAGTATTGATGAAGGGGAACGAAGCTATTGCCGAAGCTGCCATTCAAGCAGGCTGCAAATATTTCTTTGGATACCCTATTACACCACAAAATGAAATACCGGCTTACATGGCAAAAAAGTTGCCTAAAATAGGCGGTTCTTTTATACAATCAGAAAGTGAAGTAGCAGCTATTAACATGGTGTACGGTGCAGCAGGTGCTGGCGCCCGTGTTATGACATCTTCTTCTAGCCCAGGTATCAGCCTAAAGCAGGAAGGGATATCCTATATAGCAGGAGCAGAATTGCCCTGTCTAATTGTAAACATAGTTAGAGCCGGTCCAGGTTTAGGTGGAATTCAAGCTGCCCAATCCGACTATTTTCAGTCAGTTAAGGGAGGCGGGCACGGAGACTACCGTGTGGTTGTTTTAGCACCTTCTACCATACAGGAAATGGTTGACTTAGTTCAGGAAGGC
The DNA here is from genome assembly GCA_012512335.1 of Clostridiales bacterium. Classification (GTDB taxonomy): domain Bacteria; phylum Bacillota; class Clostridia; order Caldicoprobacterales; family DTU083; genus UBA5454. Next base: position 680 of record JAAZEK010000440.1, read on the forward strand.
TTTGACATCGCCGACCAATATCGGAATCCGGTTATGATTTTAGGTGACGGTATGCTTGGGCAGATGATGGAGCCTGTAGAGTTTCATGAACGGAAAGGTAGAGAGCTTCCAGCTAAAGATTGGGCTACTACTGGTTGGAAGGGAGATAGACCTCGAGCTGTCATCAGCTCTTTAATAATCGATCCTCAGGAGCTGGAGGATCATGTTCACAAGATGTTTAGGAAATATGAAATGATTCAGGCTAATGAGACAATGGCTGAATGCTACAACTGTGAAGATGCAGAGATTATTATTTGTGCTTACGGAACCACTTCTCGTGTTGTTCGCAGCGTAATCGACAAGGCAAAGCAGGTAGGTATTAATCTTGGATTAATTAGACCCATTACCTTGTGGCCTTTCCCAACTGATACTATTCGTGAATATGCGGAAAAAGAGCATGTAAAGGCATTTATGACAGTAGAGATGAGTATGGGTCAGATGGTTGAGGATGTTACACTGGCTGTAGGTGGTAGGAAGCCCTCTCACTTTTTTGGCAGAACTGGCGGTATGATTCCAAATCCGGATGATATTCTAGCAGAGATAGAAAAAATTAGAGGAGGGGTAAAGTAATGAAGAAAGTATTTCAAAAGCCCCAGTCTTTAACAGACAAGCCAATGCATTACTGCCCTGGCTGTACCCATGGAATTGTTCATCGTCTGGTTGCTGAAGCAATGGACGAATTAAATATCAGAGAAGATACCATAGGTATCTCTCCAGTAGGTTGTGCAGTGTTTGCCGACGAATATTTCAACTGCGATATGCAGCAGGCCGCTCATGGCCGTGCACCGGCAGTTGCAACAGGGGTAAAAAGAGTTCATCCAGACAAGGTGGTATTTACCTATCAGGGGGATGGCGACTTAACTTCCATAGGTGCCGCTGAAATCGTTCATGCAGCTAACCGTGGTGAGAAAATAACCACAATATTTATCAATAATGCCATTTATGGAATGACTGGGGGACAGATGGCTCCAACATCCTTGTTGGGTCAGGTAACGACCACTTCACCATATGGTAGAAAAGCAGAAACAGAGGGCTACCCTATGAGAATGAGCGAAATGCTTGCTACTTTAGAAGGCGTTGCTTACATCGAAAGGGTATCTGTTCATGATATCAAACATATCAGACAGGCAAAAAAAGCTATTAAGAAAGCCTTTGAGTACCAAATTGCAGGCAAGGGCTTTGCAATGATAGAGGTTTTGTCTACTTGCCCAACCAACTGGGGAATGACACCTAAGGAAAGTTTAGACTGGGTAGTAGATAACATGTTTCCATATTATCCTTTGGGCGTAAAAAAGGAGGTAGAGTGACATGCTACAAGAAATCATTATCGCTGGTTTTGGTGGACAGGGAGTAATGTCCATGGGTCAGCAGCTTACTTATGCGGGCATGCTGGAAGGAAGAAGCGTTTCTTGGTTGCCTTCCTATGGTCCTGAAATGAGAGGCGGAACAGCAAATTGCAATGTCATCATTTCCGATGAACAAGTAGGTTCTCCTATAGTCACTCATGCCTCTGCAGTTATTGCACTTAACAGTCCTTCTCTTGATAAGTTTGAGGATTCAGTAGTTCCAGGTGGCATGCTATTTATAAACAGCTCCCTAATACCTAGAAAATCCATCCGGGATGATATTGAGGTTTTTTATATTCCTGCCAATGAAGTTGCAGAAGAGCTGGGAAACAAGAGAGTTGCCAACTCTGTCATGCTAGGTGCTTATCTGGCGAAGGTAGGCGGAGGAGTTTCACCTGAATCCATTATAGAGGCATTGAAAAATGTCTTGGGACCTTCCAAACAGAATCTTATTCCCATCAATGAGAAAGCCTTGAAGCGAGGGGCTGAACTCGTTTAAGCTACGATAAGTGAGCTCGTCACTTATAGAAGTGGAGTCTTGTCGTAGGACAAACGAATGAACAATGAATGAGCAATAAAAAACCAGGACTGTTAGTAGTCCTGGTTTTTTGAATCTAAAATGCTTTTACAAGTCTTCCGACAAAAATTCTATTTATTCACCATAATATGTCTTGCGATATATTTCTTCCAGTTCACTAACTAGTGGATAACGGGGGTTGGCTGTGGTGCATTGATCTTCAAATGCTCTTTCTGCCAATTTCGGAATAGCAGCCAAGAAGGCAGCTTCATCTAAACCGAATTCCTTTAGGGTCAATGGAATATTTAAGGTAGTCATCAAATTGCGGATCTCTTTAATCAGGTTAGCCACTTGCTCTTCCTGAGTATCTCCACCAAATCCTAATTGGCGGGATATCTGTGAATAACGATAGTCAGCTGCAAACTCACTGTATTTGGGGAAAATTGTGAATTTGGTTGGCTTTTCTGCATTATATCCAATCACATGAGGCATTAGGAAAGCATTTGCCCTACCGTGGGGAATATTGAACTCAGCACCTAACTTATGAGCCATGGAGTGGTTAATTCCCAGGAAGGCATTGGAGAAGGCCATACCTGCAATACATGAAGCATTATGCATTTTCTCCCTAGCCAGGGAATCTGCAGGGTTAGCATAGCTCCTTGGTAGATACTTGAAGACCAACTCAATAGCCTTTATTGCCAATCCATTTGTAAAATCCGATGCCATTACGGAAACATAAGCTTCAATAGCATGAACCAATACGTCTAAACCGGTATCTGCTACGATAGATTTAGGCAAGGTCTCAACAAACTGAGGATCAATGATAGCTACATCAGGTGTCAGCTCATAATCTGCCAGCGGATATTTGATATTTCCATTCTTCTTATCAGTAATAACTGAGAAGGAGGTTACTTCTGAGCCAGTTCCCGAGGTAGTTGGGATGGCAACCATCTGAGCCTTTTTACCAAGATTGGGGTAGTGGAAGGCACGTTTACGAATATCCATGAATTTCAACTTAAGTCCGTCAAAGCTGGTATCTGGATGTTCATAGAACAACCACATTCCTTTTGCTGCGTCCATTGCTGAACCGCCGCCTAGGGCAATGATGACATCGGGGTTAAAGGCTCTCATTGCAGTAACGCCTCTCTCGATTGTTTCCAAAGAAGGATCAGATTCTACCTCATAGAAGATTTCACTATGACAGTGAATTGCACGCTTATCCAAGTAATATTGCACTTTGTCAACATAGCCTAGTTCCATCATCATAGGATCCGTAACAATAAAGGCACGGCTGATATTGGGCATAACCTCTAGGTATTGAACAGCGCCCTTTTCAAAGTAAATTTTGTTAGGAATTTTGAACCATTGCATGTTAACTCTCCTATTTGCTATACGCTTTTTATTGATTAGGTTGACTGTAGATACATTGGAGGTAGTAGAGTTTCTACCGTATGTTCCGCAACCCAAGGTAAGCGAAGGAATATTGGTATTGTAGATATCGCCGATTGCGCCTTGGGAAGAAGGAGAATTCACGATAATACGGCCTACTCTCATTTCTTCACCATAACGAACACATAAGTCATCGTCGTCAGAGTGAATTACAGCAGAATGGCCAAGTCCACCTAATTCCAACATAGCTTCGGCATATTCAAACCCTTGTTTTTCATCCTTAACAACAAAGTATGCAAGGACGGGGGAGAG
>JAAZEK010000441.1 GCA_012512335.1 Clostridiales bacterium
ATATTCGCTAAGATTGATAATCGTTCCTGCAAAGGCTTCTTCCATATGATTTATTATTTTTATGTGAACAGTAACTAAAAAAGAAGGTAGTGTAGAGTAAAAATAAAATTGGTTTGATTTTCTATATAAAGTGTATTATACTATTGTTATAAAATAAACAACGAACTTTCAGGGCAGGGTGAAATTCCCGACCGGCGGTAAAGTCCGCGAGCCTGGTAACAGGTTGAATCGGTGTAAATCCGATACCGACAGTACAGTCTGGATGGAAGAAGGTGCGTTTTACGTTCTGTTTCCACGAGCCCCTGATAGTTATTCAGGGGCTTTTTACGTGTAATCCTCACAGTTCATTGTTTATTTCTCAAATTATAATTTTTTAGGAGGAATACCAAATGAACAACACAATGGATCACAATATGACCCACAGTAACTATGTACCAACTTGGAAAAGCATTTTAAAAGTCGATCTAAGCACTCGTAATCTGGTGAAAATTGCCATGCTTTCCGCTGTAGCCTTCGTACTAATGCTTTTACAAATACCCTTAGCAGCTCTTTTCCCACCATTTTTACAACTGGATGTAAGCGATGTACCTGCATTGCTAGGTGCTTTTGCTCTTGGCCCAGTTGCTGGAGTTCTTATTGAACTTATCAAAAATCTGCTACACATTCTTATTAGGGGCACTATAACAGGCGGAATAGGAGAGCTATCCAACTTTTTAGTAGGAAGCTTTTTAATTATTCCAGCTTCCATCATATACACTCGTCATAAAAACAAAAAAAATGCTATATGGGGGTTAATCGTAGGCACCTTGTCCATGACAATAGCAGCATGCTTTTCCAACTATTATGTCGTCCTACCACTATACAGCAAGTTTATGCCTTTAGAGGAGATAATTGCATCATCGCCTTTATCAATAGTAAAGGATATGAAGTCTTTTATTCTGTTTGCGACCATACCTTTTAATCTATTGAAAGGTATAATTGTATCGCTTACAACTATGTTGGTTTACAAGGGTGTATCGCCAATATTGCATAAGTAAGCTGACAAAATATAGTATTAGGAGAAAAATCGGGTAATACCGATTTTTTCTTTTATGCGAAAAATCTCATAAAGCATTATTGAATAATCTTAAATCAAATATTTATATCGATATGTTTGCCATATAATTCTCTAGGGGATATAATATCCAATAGTAAAATTAATGGAAACACCACCTTGGTGGAAGAAAAAAACGAGGTATTTTATGTTGATATGTATATCACAATCTGAAGAAGAAACCTACCAAATGGGAAGATGGATAGGGAGGAATAGCAAGCCTGGGGATCTCATCCTTTTATATGGTGACTTAGGAAGCGGTAAAACAATATTATCCAGAGGTATCGCCCATGGCGCTGGCTTTATCGGAAATGTAACCAGCCCTACCTTCACATTGATGAACATCTATAAAGGAAACTTCCCGATATATCATTTTGATATTTATCGATTATATGAGCCTGAGGAATTATATGATCTGGATTACGAAGAATACTTTTACGGAGATGGTGTAGCCATAATAGAATGGTCGGAAAGGCTAGGTCATCTTCTCCCTAATGACTATCTGCAGATTACCCTTAGTAGGGTGAAGGAAGAAAATAATAGAGAAATAAGGATTAAGCTTATTGGTGATAAGTTTGCTCATTGGAAGGAGGTACTGAAAAAGCATGAAAGTTTTAGCAATTGATTCGTCCTCTGTAGTTGCAGGTGTTGCTATTTTAGATGGAGACCAACTTCTTTACGAAGTTTACCACCATCATAAACGAAACCATTCGGAAATTCTCATGCCCTTAGTTGAAGAGGCTCTTCATTCCAGCGATCTTATGCCTGAGGATATCGATATATTTGCTGTTTCAGGGGGACCAGGCTCCTTTACAGGGCTAAGGATTGGAGTATCTACTATTAAGGGGCTGGCACAGGCTGTGGAGAAGCCTGTCGTGGCAGTTCCGACTTTAGACGCTATGGCGTGGAATATTGTCAACTCTGATGCTATTGTATGCCCCATAATGGATGCTAGAAGGAATCAAGTATATACCAGTGTGTATCGATGGCAAGGAGACGACTGTATCAAACTTATGCCTTATTCAGCCTTACCTTTAGAGGATTTAATTGAACAACTAAATTTCTATAATGAAGCTGTTACATTTGTAGGAGATGGAATATCTGCTTATCGGAGCTTGTTAGAGGAAAAGATGGGCAAGAGGGCAA
>JAAZEK010000442.1 GCA_012512335.1 Clostridiales bacterium
GTGAACATATTGCTGATAATTTACTTGAGAATACACAGCTTGAGCATGATGGCGAGGTTGCTGTTTACATTTCGCCTACAGTCACGGCTATGCTAAAGAATCTAACAGAAGAAGAGAATTCTAATGGAAGCTTGTTAGAGGAGAAATAATGTATAAATTAAGTATATATGAAAACCAACTTGAAAGGAGTATTAACTATATGGAATTGTTTCCTGTAAAAGCCGTAGATAGAGCATACTATGAAGAGAGGTTGCAAGATTTTCTACCAGAGAAAATATTCGATGTCCATACACATGTTTACTTACCTGATTTAAGCAACGAAAATTCTGGCCGCACTGTAACATGGCCATCTCTAGTTGCCAATGCAAATCCCATCGAGGATTTGGAGGAGACGGCACGTCTTATGTTCCCTGGAAAGTCATATGTTCCATTGATGTTTGCAATGCCTTCAGAGGGGATGGATATGACAGAGGCAAATGGTTATGTATCGGCCTGCGCGACTTCTACGGGCTATCCGACCTTATTGTTGACAAAACCTGAGATGACTGGAGATGAAGTTGAAACTGGAATTTTGAATGGTGGATTTCAAGGTATTAAAGTATACTTATCCTTTGCGCCTGCACATATACCTACCAGAGAAATAAGCATATTTGACTTTCTCCCTCATGAACACTTGGAAGTGTGTGATCGTTACGGTTTAGCTGTTATGTTGCATATTCCACGATCAAAGCGTTTGCGTGATCCATTAAACATAGCACAATTACTCGAAATTGAACGAAAATATAAAAATTTGCATCTCATTGTAGCTCATGTTGGTCGAGCGTATACAAGGCAGGATGTTGGTGATGCATTTGAGATGTTAAGAGATACAAAAAATATGGTGTTTGATTTTTCAGCTAACACAAATTCATGGGTATTTGAGCAATTGATTAAAGAGGTTGGTAGCTCCAGAATTTTGTTTGGAAGCGACTTACCAATTACACGCATGAGAATGAGGAGAATAGAGCGAGACGGAATTTATGTGAATCTTATACCTCGTGGCTTGTATGGAGATGTAAGCGATGATCCTAATATGGGTGAATTAGATCCACCAGAATCAGATAAATTAAGTTTCTTTCTCTATGAAGAGATTGAAGCTATGCGACAGGCTGCTATGAAAACCAGCTTAGGTAGGAGTGATATAGAGCGAATGTTCTGGTCGAATGCAATAAGTATCTTTCGTGTAGGACAAAAATAAATGGCAAGTAATAGTAAAAGAAATAAGAATTAGATAACCAAGATCAGAATCAAAAAATGGTTTCATTATACAGAATTAGAGTTGACGATTATATGTTAACTCTATTTTTTTATTGAATCTTCATACAATTAAAACATTAAGAGGGCTTTAATCACCTTTTTGTCTATGATTTTACTTTTTATCAATTCACTTTTCTGTAAAAAATCAATAAAAATCCAAAAGGTCGATATACTAAAAATACATTGTTTGTTAACATGATTTTAGTCTGATACAGACTTAAGAAACATTTAAGGGAGGAAAAATTAATGGCTCAACTTAAGATGAAAAAAATACTTACTATTCTAATGGTAAGCATACTAGCACTATCATTATTAGCTGGATGTGCTACCCCTAAAGGAAATGGTGACCCAACTCCAAAGCCGACTCAGGCAACAGGTACTAACTCACCAGAGGTCCTGGGAAACGGTGATGGCTATAAATCAGCAGGTGAAATCAGCTATCCCATTGATACTGATGAGACTATTAGGATTTGGGCTGATGGATTAACCCTACATCAAGAATATTTAACAACTGAAGAGTCTCCTTTTCATTCTGGTTTGAGTAAACAGACTGGAATTAAGA
>JAAZEK010000443.1 GCA_012512335.1 Clostridiales bacterium
ATGCAACTGTCCTCTCTTATACTTTTGTAATCGCTCTTACATTATTATATAGCTGTATGATACTGAAATAATTCTAGACTCTCCCCATTTGGTCCCTTGAAAAAGATGTTACTAATTCCATCAAACAAATGCGGATTGTCTCTTTTTTCAGGAGTATTAAAAGCTACATTCTTGCTTTTCAAGCTATCGATAACCCCATCAATATCATCCACCTCAATAGCAATGTGGTCAACAGGACCTAGTTTTCTGTCTTTAATGCCAGAGGTATCTGCTGGTTGAACTAGCTCAATAACAAGATTTCCTGCATTTACAAAGCCCAGCTTTGTAACCCCGCCAGGTACTGGGATTTCCCTTATATCCATATAATCAAAACCCAGTGTGTCTGTATAAAACTTCATAGAATTCGTCAAATCCTCTGTGTGTATGCCGATATGGGCCAAGCCCTTCATTTGCTTTTTCATAAACTGTTATTCTCCCTTAAATTATTTTCCTGGACCTTTCCTGTCTAGATTCCTCAATAAACTTGGAATGACAAGGTTTAACTGTCACAAGACTTAACTACTAAATGTTTAATTGCTACAAGATACTAGCCATTTATTAATACTGCCTTAATCCTTCTTACGCCTGCGGAAGAACTTTCTTCCTTCTTAATCTTGAATCGACCTAATTGGCCAGTTCTATCTGCATGAGGTCCCCCACAAAGCTCTTTTGAGAAGTCGCCTACAGAATAAACCTTTACAATATTGCCATATTTGGATTCAAACAGTCCAATAGCCCCTACTTCTTGAGCGTCTTCTAATGACATTTCCTCACAAACAACCTCTAGATCCTGGTCTATAATGTCATTTACAAGACCTTCGACTATGTTCAGTTCATCCTTTGTTACTTTCCTTGAAAAAGAGAAGTCAAAACGAAGTCTTTCTGCTGTAATATTACTACCTTTCTGTTCGACTTCTTCTCCCAATGTCTGCCTTAATGCTGCTTGAAGGAGATGGGTAGCAGTATGCAGGTTAGCAGTTTCCTCTGTATTATCAGCTAAGCCACCTTTGAAGCGCTGGGCTGCGCCAGCTGAAGATATTTCCTGATGCTTTCGGAAACTCTCCTCAAAGCCTTCAATATCTATCTCATAGCCATTTTCCAAAGCCAATTCCTGAGTAAACTCTATGGGGAAACCAAAGGTATCATATAGCCTAAATGCATTGGGGCCATCAATTACCTTTGCTTCACTGCCAAGTCTTGAAATAAGCTTATCAAATTCTCTCAAACCTTGCTTAATTGTTCTCTGGAAGCGTTCTTCCTCCAATGCTAATTCTCTCTTAATAAATTCTGCTTTTTTGTTTAGTTCTGGATACATAAGACTGTATTCATCAATAACTACTTGTGCAATTTCTGGGGTATTACCCTCAGGGATGCCAATTTGCAGTCCGAATCTAATGGCACGACGAATAAGCCTTCTAAGAACGTAGCCCTGATCAACATTAGATGGTGTAACACCTTTCTCGTCACCTAATATTAAGGTAGCAGTACGAATGTGATCAGCAACAATTCTAAATGCTCGGATAGTATCTTCATCTTCTTCATATTTTCTATCAGCTAGTTCTCCAATTTTCTCCATTACTCCTTGATACAAATCGGTATCGTATACTGAGTCTACACCCTGCAAAACAGCAATGGTACGCTCCAGGCCCATACCTGTATCAACGTTCTTCTGGCTAAGTGGTTCATACTTTCCATCGGCGGTTTTGTTATATTCCATGAACACATCGTTCCATATTTCAACATACTTGCCACAGCTACAAGAAGGATTACAGTGTGAGTCACATTTTTCCTTGCCTGTATCTATGAACATTTCTGTATCTGGACCACATGGGCCTGTTGTCCCAGCAGGGCCCCACCAGTTATGTTCCTTAGGAAGGAAGAATATATGATCTTCATCTACCCCGTGAGAGAGCCAGTGATCATAGGACTCCATATCCCGCGGGGCATCTCCATCCCCTTCAAACACAGTAAAGTATAGCTTTTCCTTAGGCAGGTTCAACCATTTTTCAGAGGTTAAAAACTCCCAGCTAAAAGCAATCGCTTCTTCTTTAAAGTAATCTCCCAGCGACCAGTTACCCAGCATTTCAAAGAAGGTACAGTGGGTTGTATCTCCTACTTCATCAATATCTCCTGTTCGAATGCATTTTTGCACATTGGTAAGTCTAGTGCCTTCCGGATGTTTTGATCCCATCAAGTAGGGAACCAATGGATGCATACCTGCTGTGGTGAACAACACTGTTGGATCATTCTCTGGAATAACAGAAGCACTCGGAATAATGGCATGTCCCTTTTCTTTAAAAAAGGAAAGAAACTTATTCCTTAGTTCATTAGCTTTCAAATTAAAAACACTCCTTCATAATACTATTTCATCAGCAATAACTTGCTTATCCTTTCTATAGCAATCATTAAATAGTATTATACAAATTTGCTCAAACGATGTCAATTATACCAGTAATTCCATGAATCTAATAGCTCCTCTGCATCGAGCTCTCCAATGCCTTTCCATCTTACTGATCATGCAATTGTTTTTAGGTGACATATGAGC
>JAAZEK010000444.1 GCA_012512335.1 Clostridiales bacterium
ACGAAGCGGCGGTTCTAGGATGCTTTACTCATGGAAGAGCAGGAGACGAAGCTGCCAAAAAGTTAGGTGAGACTGGGATGATAGCTGGGGATATTATTGATGCCATCCCAAATGTCTTTAAGCACTTGTATTCCTTATAATGACCAAGAGAGTATTTTAGAACTACTGATGGGATAAATTACATAGAGGATTATAGTTCTTATTGTAGAAGATACTAATGTGGAATTATGCGATACATAGGATGATTGTACTTATAGGAGGTGCCTTCCATGGCTGAGTTAAAGAAGATATTAGTGAGTTTACCCGACAGTTTATTGAGAGAAGTGGATGAAATCGTATCTATCGAAAAAAAGAACAGAAGTGAATTTATTCGAGAAGCAATGAAACTTTATATAAGAGAACGGCATAGACTGGAAATAAGGGAGAAAATGAAGAAAGGCTATGAAGAGATGGCCAAAATCAATGTAGAACTAACGGAGGTCGGCTTGAACTCAGATATGGTATCCCTGGAAGTGTATGAGGCCATCCTGTCGGAGTGTGAATAAGATATGATTAGAAGAGGAGAAATATATTTCGCTGATTTGAGTCCTGTAGTCGGTTCGGAGCAGGGGGGTGTCCGGCCAGTACTGATTGTGCAAAATGACATCGGAAATAAATACAGTCCAACTGTCATCATTGCTGCAATTACATCACAGATTAACAAGGGCAAGTTACCAACACATGTGGAAATCTGTGCGGAGGATTACGGTTTACCTAAGGATTCGGTGATACTGCTGGAGCAGATACGAACTATCGACAAGAAACGGCTCAAGGAAAAAATAGGATATCTTTCTCCCGACATTATGAAGGTCGTGGATGAGTCTATTCAAATCAGCTTCGGGTTGTTGGAATTATAGATAGGGGATTGTAAGTAAAGGATACTTGCGATTCCTTTATGTGTTTTTGGGGACAAGCGTGGGTTCCTGCAAAGGCTCCTTACATATTATTTATTATTTTAGCGTGAACAGTAACTACGGGATACGAATAGAGGTAGATGATTGAATCTTGTAGTCAACTGGTTTTTTATGCTACTATTGGTATAAACTTAAGATGGCTTTCATTCTACTTGCATCTTGTCGTAACCCGCGTTTATTAGTATCCAGTATTTCTTATCACCTAAACTACAGGAGGAACTCTATGCCAATTACCAAGAGAAAAAACATCAATGAATACCTAATAATCATACTAGGCTGCCTACTTACAGCTTTGGCTTTTAATCTTTTTTTCATTCCTAATGAGATTGCACCTGGAGGCTTAAGTGGTGTAGCTACTGTTTTGCACGTTATTTTTGGTTTTCCAGTAGGTGTTACTACCTTGATATTAAACATTCCATTGTTCTTGTTCGGCATTCGCCAACTGGGTGGTAACTTTGGTTTGCGCACCCTACTAGCGACTATTCTTTTATCCTTATTAATTGATATAATCCCTGTACCTGCCTTGACTAATGACAGCTTATTAGCGTCAATATATGGCGGCTTTTTAATGGGGCTCGGCTTAGGAATGATTTTTCGAATGAAAGCCACCACTGGGGGAACCGATTTGATGGCTACCCTTATACATAAACACTTTCCTTCAATTACTATAGCCTGGGTTCTTTTTGCTGTGGATTTTTTAGTAGTTATTGCTGCAGCTATCTTCTTAGGGCTCAGTCAAGCGCTCTATGCTGTGGTAGCACTAGCAGTATCTGCTAAGCTTATCGACCTTGTTCAGGAAGGTCTAAACACTGCAAAGGCAATTCTCATAATATCGAACCATTCACAAGAAATTTCTCAGCGGATCTTAGAAGAAATGGACCGTGGGGTTACCTTGTTAAGTGGAAAAGGCGCTTATACTGGAAGCGAAAAGGATGTTATTCTTTGTGTAGTTCTCCGCACACAGATTATTCAAGTGAAGGAAATCACCAATTTATTCGACCCTGCAGCCTTTGTGTTGGTGGCTGATGTAAAGGAAGTAATGGGAGAGGGATTTACACCAGAGTAACTACTTTTTCATTCTCGTGTGCTATAATGGTTATGAGGTAATTTGTGAGCGCAGCAAAACAGATTTTATTCAAGTTGATAAGAGAGCTCTCAGATAGTCAGGGGGCTGAAATAATTGAACTCATTAGTTACCTAAAGTCCGAAAAGGAAAATGAGATGTTTAAGGATTTAGAATTAGCATCTGAAAGTAGCATTGATTTTTGGAACAACGAGATCGATGATGAGGTATGGAACTAGGAAGGGATTAATAAACATGAATAAAAAAATATTAAAAGTTTGTATTATAGGATCAACAGGACATGTAGGATATGTTTTTAATGGTATGCAAGAAATGGATGATATAAGCATTGTAGGTGTGACACCTGGTTCAACTGATGAGAAGATGGACGCTGTGTTAGAGCAAGCCAAAAAACTAGGAAGTCCAGCCATTGAGTATTCAGATTATAGAATTATGCTCGATGAGACGAAGCCTGATATTGTAGTTGTAGCTTGTCACTTTGGAGATCATGCTAAGTATGTAGTAGAAGCGTTACGGCGGAATATTCATGTGTTTGCTGAAAAGCCCGTAGCAACTACAAGTGAAGATCTAGATCGCATAGTAGAGGCATATAATGAAAATGATGTCCAATTAGCTGCCATGTTTGGCATACGATATACCTCTCCTTTTCAGACTGCATGGTATAAGGTACAAGAGGGAGCTATCGGTAAGGTCCGTTTGATGAATGCTCAAAAATCATACAAGCTAGGTACTCGTGGGCAACATTACAAAAATCGAAAAGATTATGGCGGTACGATACCCTGGGTAGGAAGCCATGCTATAGACTGGCTATACTGGTTTAGTGGTGAGCAATTTAAGACCGTTTATGCCTCCCATTCAAGTAACTACAATAAAGATCATGGAGACCTTGAAATGTCAGCTTTGTGCCATTTCACATTTACTAATGAGGTCTTTGGCTCAGTTAATATCGACTATCTACGTCCTGGATCTGCTCCTTCTCATGCTGATGATCGTATTAGAATTGCAGGAACAGATGGTGTGATTGAAGTTAGAAACGAAAAGGTCTATTTGATTAATGGAGAAGCAGAGGGAATACAAGAGATTCCTCTAGTGCCCGAGCAACAGATATTTGCTGATTTTGTTCGACAAGTTCGAGGCGAGGGTAAATGTATAATATCAGCTGAAGATTCCTTTTATATAACTGATGCGTGTCTTAAAGCGCGATTATCAGCCGATGAGAATAGAGTTGTGAAATTTTAATTAATAAATTTATTCCAGTCGCTGTTGCTGTCACGAATCAAACTAAAGCTTATATCAGCTGAAAATTCTACAGCATCCAAACTCACTACGTTCTGACAGTGGAAGATGATTAACACATAAATTTCACGGGAAAATAACTACCAGGTAAGCGGTGGTTTCATCATCCTTTAAGTTTATAATGGAATGTTCTCGATCTGCTCGATAACGTGCAGTATCTCCTTCTTTTAGTGTGGCTTGAAATTCACTGGCAATTACTTTAACCTCACCGGAAATTACAGTAAGAAACTCAGTTGTCTTTGGGTAATGAGGCTTAGAATGTAGCTCTCCCTTGGGCTGGAAGGATAGAGTATATAGCTCTAAGTCATCTTTCATATGCATGGGAGAATTCACTTGGATGACACAAGAACGGTCATCAGAATAGAATAGAGGAACCTGCGTACTACGCAAAACTTCAATGGGAAGATCACTTTCGGCTTCCACTAAATCCTCAAGAGAGGTATCCAGCACTTGAGATATCTTCCATAGGGTAACTACAGTAGGGTTTGTTTTCTCTTGCTCAATTTGGGACAGCATGGACTTGGAAACACCAGAACGCTTTGAAAGCTCATCCAGGCTAATCCCTTTTCGTTTTCGATAATGCATTATATTTTTACCAATAGATAGATGGCTGATATCCATAGAAGCCTCTCCTTTCAGACCATTTTTCATTATATCTCATTTTTTTCGACTAGCAAACCAGTAATTGGCTTGAAAATAGTTAACTAATCTCATAAAATTTCATTGACATCTATTATCATCATACAATATAATGAATTAAAGTACAATATATGAAACATATGTTGGTAGCATAAACTTGAAAAATACAAAGCTATGTATCCAGAATTTATGTAAGAAAGAGGGTAAAATAGATGTCGATGATTAGAAGTAAAACTATGAAAGCGCTGGTAAAGAAGTATGCAGAGCCCGGCATATGGCTGGACGAAGTACCTGTTCCAGAGATTGGCATCAACGATGTACGAATAAAAATTCGAAGGACATCAATATGTGGAACAGATATTCACATTTACAAATGGAATGAGTGGGCTAAAAAAACCATCCCAGTACCTATGGTCATAGGTCATGAATTTGTTGGAGTAATAGATACGGTAGGTAGCAATGTGCGAGACTTCAAACCAGGGGATTTAGTTTCAGGTGAAGGTCATGTTGTATGCGGTCTATGCAGAAACTGCCTAGCAGGAAGACGTCATTTGTGCAAGAACACCAGTGGAATTGGAGTAAACAGACCAGGTGCATTTGCTGAATATGTAGTGATACCTCAAACTAATGTCTGGTATTGTGATAAGTCCATCCCGGAGGAACAGTTTAGTTGTTTTGATCCTCTAGGCAATGCTGTACATACAGCTCTTAGCTTTGACGTTTTAGGGGAGGATGTTCTCATAACGGGGGCTGGTCCAATAGGTATTATGGCAGCTGCTGTAGCTCGTCACGCTGGGGCTCGATATGTAGTTATTACTGATGTTAACCCTTATCGCTTAGAGCTCGCAAAGAAAATTGGAGTCACTGTTGCCCTGGATGTTAGAACTGATTCTATTGAAGACTGTATGAAGCAGTTAGGCATGAAGGAAGGCTTTGATGTTGGTATGGAGATGTCTGGAAACGATAGCGCTTTTAGAAGCATGCTTGATGTCATGTGCCATGGCGGTAAGATTGCTCTTTTAGGACTTCAGGACGGAAACACGGCTATAGATTGGGATAAGGTTGTGTTCAATGGTTTGACCATTAAAGGGATATATGGTCGGGAGATGTTTGAAACCTGGTATAAGATGCAGGTTATGATACAATCCGGTTTGGATATTTCACCAGTTATAACCCATCATTTTGATTATACTGATTTTCAGGAAGCTTTTGATGTAATGGCTTCGGGTAATTCAGGAAAGGTTATTCTTAACTGGACTGAATAACGAACTCGTGTCATCCAGAACGTAGTGAAGGATCTTAGAATTGGGAAAATTAACGAAATAATAACATTTCAATACTAGAGTGCTATTCAGTGATGGCATGAAGTTATGAAACAGGAGGGATTTTCATTGAAGGAACAGTTTTATGAAGGAATACGTAATCGACTGGAAGGTATGAAGGAAGCAGGTACTTATAAGCAATATCGCTACTTAGAATCGCCAATGAGTGCACGTTCTCAAATAAAATCAAAGGGCGATGTGTTGGTATTATGCTCCAACAACTATTTGGGCTTAGCAGATAAAAAAGAGCTGATACAAAGTGGGATAGAGGCTTTGGAAAAGTATGGCGCAGGCGGAGCAAGTGTTCGTTTTATCTGTGGCACCTATGATATACATCAAGAGCTGGAGGACAAGGTAGCAGAATTTTTGGGAACTGAAGCAGCTCTCACTTATACATCCTGCTGGGCTGCCAATACAGCAGTGATTCCTGCATTGCTACAGCCTGGGGACACGGTGCTGTCAGACGAACTAAATCATGCCAGTATTGTCGATGGATGTAGGCTTATTGCAAAAGGAGTAAACAAAGGAATTTACCGTCATTCGGATATGGCTCATCTAGAAGAAAAGCTTCAGGAAGCTAAGGATAGCCCTGTCAAGCTGGTCATCACCGATGGCGTGTTTTCAATGGAAGGCGATATCGCCAAGCTACCGGAAATTGTGGAATTGGTTCGTAAATATGATGCTATTTTAATGTTAGATGATTCCCATGCTACAGGTGTAATTGGAAAAACAGGTAGAGGAACTGAGGAATATTATAATATGATTGGTTCAGCAGATATTATCACCAGCACTTTTGGTAAGGCTTTAGGTGGCGCAGGTGGAGGCTTTGTGGCAGGAAAGCAGGAAGTTATCGATTTGATGGTACAGGTTTCCCGTCCACATTTATTCTCAAACTCGTTGCCTCCAGTGCTGACAGCCATAGCAAAAACAGCGTTAGAATATCTGATGAGCAATCCAGAGATAGTACAATCTCTGCGAGAAAAGACCAATTATTTCAGAAAGCAGCTTAAGGACAGAGGCTTGAATATATTAGAAGGGGACAGCGCGATTATCCCCATTATGATTTATGATGCGCCGAAAGCGGTTAGTCTTGCAAATAAACTATTCGAGAAGGGAATCTATGTAACTGGATTTAGCTTCCCAGTGGTTCCTAAAGATGAGGCTAGAATAAGGCTCCAAGTATCAGATGCATTGAGCTATGAAGATATAGACTGGGCATCAGAAGTAATTCAGAATTTGGTGGATTGACCTATTTTTATCTGCCTTTATCCTGTGACTACAAGCAATTTCAATAGAAGTAATATAGTTCTTCACTCATCCGGGCGAAATTTCTCAACCAATTCCTTTACCCACATACGGTGAGGACCTTCTACAACACTGAAGGGCTCATTTTCGTCTCCTTCAACTTTGGGAAACAATAGAATCGTGGGACCTTTTCGGCTCTGGTTTTCCCAGACATGGGTATGAAAAAGCACGTATTCAATATAGCCTTCCTTATAAATTATCAGGGTGATTTCGCTCCAGGGTTTTGGAGCGATTTCTGCATAATGGGCATCTTCTGTAATGGGAACCTTGATTAAAGCAGTAAGTCCATCTGCGGATGTTATGAAGCTTTGATCTGTCTCTGGGATGACCACAGTTGCACCTTCTAAAGGCTCGTCAGAAAAGCCATCTACTACCTGAGGCTGGATAAAGCCAAAATGTTTTGGGATTTTAGCAGTTTCAATGGTTGTTATTGTTCCATTCTGTTTACCTATATATTGACTAAAGATGACATAACTAATGGCGCATAGGGAAATAATAACAGCGGTCATAGCCAGAATAGAGGCCCG
>JAAZEK010000445.1 GCA_012512335.1 Clostridiales bacterium
CATCTTGCTTTTTACTCACCGGATATTAGCCTTAATATTGGCTTAGTAAAACCTGAAAGATGCATACTAGAAAATAAAGTTATAGGAAATAAAGCTATGGGAAAAGCAAAATATACTATTTTTAGATAGAAAGGTGGCCTAAAAGGGGTTCTACTCCCAGAACTAAAATTACGGGTCTCTGAACTCTGATATTTATGAATATAAGACCACGACTGAGAGCTATAGCAGATTTGGTACCTCATTCTCAGAATATAGCGGATATTGGTACTGATCATGGTTATCTGCCTCTTTATTTATTGCAATGGGGTAGGATTCCTAATGCTATAGCTGCAGATGTCAGCGCTGGTTCCCTAAAGAAAGCTAGTGCTTTAATTGAACAAAACAACATGAGTCATGTAATAGAAACCCGTTTGGGCAACGGTTTGTCCGTATTGTCAGCTGGCGAAGTGGATACAATTGTCATAGCTGGTATGGGTGGCGTTTTAATCAGTGAAATATTGCAGCAAGGTGAAAAGGTAGCCAGAAGTGCATCCACCCTCATCCTTCAACCAATGATCGGACAAGAGGAATTGCGCCGTTGGCTAATCCAAAATCAGTATCGTATACAAGATGAAGATCTGGTAAAGGAAAGCAATCGGATTTATGAAATAATAGTAGCTGTTCCCGACGAAGAGGTCAAAGAATATGAAAATGAGATTTACTATGAAATTGGCTTGAGCTGGATAACAAAGAAGCATCCTCTTTTAAGGGAATGGCTGGAAAAAAAGATAAGAGGATTAAAGGACCTTATAAAAGGCTTAGAGAAGGGTCAAATTGATGTAGTAGCAGCCCGGCTTAGAGAAGCCCAAGAGAAGCTTAGACAATATGAGGAGGTTGACAGTTGTCACATCAAGTAAAGGAAATTATTAAACTTATGGAGGATATTGCCCCGCCTCATTTAGCGGAATCTTGGGATAATGTGGGGCTGCTAGTGGGCAGCGAACAGGCTAAGGTTAATAAGGTTATGCTTACTTTGGATGTGACAGATGATGTAATTCAGCAGGCTATCTGTGAAAAGGTGAATCTGATTATCAGTCATCACCCAGTATTGTTTACGACTATTAAAGAAATCAATGATAGAACTTTAACCGGTTCCACTCTATTAAAGCTTATACATCATGGTATTTCCGTTTATTCAGCTCATACCAATTTTGATAAGGCGAAAGGTGGAACAGATGATATATTAGCAGAGCTGTTGGGGATTCAGGATGTTAAACCTCTGCTACCAAGTCCAATGGAGAATCCTACTGCAAAACTTGACGAGCTTTTTTTGAATCATGGTTCTGATTCATCTGATTCAGCCGTAGGCTGGGGTTCTCTGGGACGAATTGGTAGACTGCCTGAGGCGCAAGCTTTGGAGGAATATTTGAAGAAAATCAAGAATATTCTTAAGACAGAAACTGTAGATTTCATTGGAGACCCTGCTAGAAAGATTCAAATAGTTGCGTCCTGTGCCGGAGCTGGTGGGGATTTTGTCGAAGATGCACGAAAGGCTGGTGCGGACTTGTTTATTACTGGGGAAGTGAAGTATCATGAGCAATTGCCAATTCTGGATGGTGATATGGCATTGGCCACATTCGGACACTATGCTACTGAATATCCCGCTATATTAAGCTTAAAACGGCGTTTACAAAACTTTACTAATATATTACAATGGAAGGTAGACTTTATTTCGTCTAAAGATTATGGAAATCGCTTTAGAAGATTACGGGAGTAAGCAAAGCTTATTCCTTTTTATCATATAGAAGGAGGATGCAAGTATGGAACAATTAGAAACTCTATGGAAGTATCAGGAGCTAGATTTGCTCATGGACCAGTACATCCTTGAAAAGAAGAACTCCGAATCCCGCCGTCAGCTGTTAAAAATTAAGAACTATCTTGTTAAGCAGGAGAGGAGCCTGGTTAGCATGGACAGTGATGCGACAAAGAAAAATCAATTATTAAACAAACTTCAACAGGAATTTAATAGTATTGAAGAACGAATGCAGGTGCAGATGGAGAGATTAAAGTCAGAAGAGCTGGATTCTCTTGATGAGGTTGAGGAATTAGCAAAGGAAGGTTTTCAGCTTCAAGATCGCATACACAGGAAGGAAGATGAACTAAAAAAGTTAGATAGAGAATTGCATAATTTTATCAACAGAATACAGGATATTCGTCAGCGTGTTGCCAAAGCCAAGGACGACTATGTAACAGTTAAAAAAGAGTATGATGCCGAGGCAGCAGGTATCAATGAGGAGCTTAACAAATTAAAAGTGCAGCGCGATAAGTTAGGAAGCGTTATTAGCAATGAGTTGATGAATAAATATAGGAACATTAAAGCTAGCAGAACACCTGTTATGTCACCTTTGGTGGGGAACCAATGTGATGGATGCAATATGAGTTTAGCCTCTTTGATGATACAAAGGGTTAAAGATGGTAAACGAATCGTAGAATGCGAAAACTGTGGTAGGATTTTGTTTTATAAGGAATCAATTACCAGTTGACGCAATTTTGCCTGAGTGTTATCATATTCAATCGAACAAAAAATATTAAGTGAGTGAGACAAATGATCGCGGCTGCCATTAGGCAGA
>JAAZEK010000446.1 GCA_012512335.1 Clostridiales bacterium
AGTAAATATAGCTTAACTCGTAGCTATTGATTTTTTAGACAGGAAATGGTATATTATTTTCACATCTTCTACGAGCAAGTAATGTTTCGTAGAAAACGAAAGGAGCTGTTTTTGATGACTGTTATGTATGAGGTGGCTTTAAGCTAAAACAGAATATAGGGCCTAGCAATTATTATGGTAGTGGTAAACTATCCTTTTGTTGCTATGCCAACTAAAGTAACCTTTCGTGAATACTGTAAAAATTTACGGGCATATCGAACAGGTATGCTCGTGTTTGTTTTAAACACCTGCACTATCTGGGATGAACCGCAATTTGTAGCTTATGAAGGCTGCTTGTTGCGGTATTTTTATGCCCTTTATAATAGATATTTGACTGAGAAGGAGTTGTTGTATTATGACAATTGCATTTGAAATAGAGGATCGAACTATCATGGAGGCAAGAAATAGCTCGAAGAGTCAACAGATAATAACTAATATATTGGAGGATACAAGAATTGAATTTAGAAGATTATGGCTTTATGCCAGAGGAAATTTTAACACATGATGCAGTAAATCATAAAATAGTATCTATTCCTGCTAGAGTTACTGCTGTGCATAAAGAACGATATGAGCTTGTCTGTGAACAAGGTCGAACATTTGGCAGACTAAAAACCAGTGTTTATTATGGTGATGGAGCGGAAAGCTTTCCCACTACAGGGGATTTTGTGATGATTAATCATAATGATAATGGTGACAGTCAAATAATTAGAACACTGCAACGTAGGTCTTATTTTTCCAGACGAGATCCTAATCCAGGCCGTGGTGAGCAAGCGGTTGCAGCAAACTTTGACAATGTTTTCATCATGCAGTCATTAAACAATGATTTTAACCTAAAACGCATGGAGCGTTATATAACCCTATCTTGGCAATCTGGTGCCATGCCGATAATTATCCTAACCAAAGCCGATTTAGTAGACGACTACTCAGAACAAATACTAGCAGTAGAAAAAATTGCAGCTGGAGTTGGTGTATATGCTATCAGCGCAGTAAATGGTTTTGGTTTGGATGCATTGGCAGAATATCTGAGGCCAAGAAAGACAATTGTGTTTCTCGGTTCATCTGGAGTTGGGAAATCAAGCCTTGTTAACGCACTGGCGGGAGATGAACTGATGACAGTAAAAGAAATACGCGAGGATGACAGCAGAGGCCGTCATACCACTACCCATAGGCAGCTCATCATGCTAAAAAGTGGCGTGATGATTATTGACACTCCAGGTATGCGTGAGCTTGGAATGTGGGATGTCAGAACAGGCCTTGGTGAGGCTTTCGTTGATGTTGAACAGTTTTTTGATCAATGCAGATTTTCCGATTGCAAACATAGTGCTGAACCTGGATGTGCTGTTATAGCTGCAATTGAAAGTGGAGAGCTTTCTATCGAACGGTGGAACAGTTATAAAAGCTTGAAGCGCGAAGCAAAGTTCTCTGATGATAAGGCCAGGTATATGCGTCAAAAGCAACAATGGCATAAAGACCTTTCTAAGAGAAGTAAGCAGATGAAGAAGATCGGAGCACTTAAGAAGTAGGCAGATGAAGAAGAATGGAGCACTTAAGAAGTAAGCAGATGAAGAAGAGTGGAACACTTAAGAAGTAAGCAGTAACAAGGTAATTATAATTCACTAAATATATGCCGGCTTGATGAACAATCAGGTCGGTGTATATTTGATGTAAAGCTGGTTAGATCAAATTACTGCTACGATATTAATTTCATATACCCGCGTCTTACCTCCCTATTCACTATCTTCCAATCCGAAAAAACTCCAGCCGTATTTTACATAATAACCAATATGATCGGTACATAAATAAACCTTATTAAAACCAAGCTTTAATGCTTCCTGTCTGCCATGTTCGAGAAGTTTTGATCCAAAATATTTACCTCTTTCTGGCTCCTCAACATACAGGGCACATAACCAAGGGAGTAAATCATGCCCAGCAAGCCGATAGCAATCAGCTCGTAACCACAAATCACGACAACATAGTTGAAGTAATTAGTAGCAAATTAGTAAACCTTAGAACATAGCCAGTGTGCGATAACTCTGGTAACTCCTCATAGGGTAGCAGTGGAAGGTATTTATCAGAGTTGAGGTGTGCAAAATTTCAATTAGTGCACATTTACCAGAGTAAATCGAGAGTTTATGAGCAAAATTTCAACTTATGCATGGAATAACTCTAATATTAGTTGCTTTTTGGTCAATAATGAGCAGAATTTCAAGTAGTGCATGAAATATACATGAAATTTGATGCACTACTTGAAATATTGCACAAAAAAGGCTTAAATACTTCGATATCTTGGCTGGATCCTTGCACTACTTGAAATATTGCACATATATCCCCTAAAAGCTCACGAAAACTATGCATTAGTTGAAATTTTGCACATTCAAATCGAAGAGGCTTACCCTCCGTAAAACTGACAGAAAAATTCACAGGAGAAAATAACCGAGAAAATAATCTCAAAATTTTTCTTTGACAATTAAAGCATATAAGTATATAATAAACATACTACCCCACCCCACTAGGGGTCGGGCAAGGTGGAATGATAATGCAGGTGTAGAAGCAAAAATTATGTAAATATAATTTGCGATTATAGAAGAAGGAAGGCATGAACATAATTTAAGCTTGAAACTGCAAGAATATAAGTGTAAGGAAAGCAGAGGTGAAGTTAATTGCAACAGGAGGATAAACGAAAGGTTTTGAATTTGCTGAAAACCGTCAGAGGGCAGCTGGATGGAATTATACAGATGGTGGATGATGACCGTTACTGTGTTGATATTTCCAAACAAATTTTATCTGCTCAAGCCCTTTTAAAAAAGGCGAATCTTAATATAATCGATCAGCATATCAGGCATTGCGTTATAGAAGCCTTTGAAACGGGTAATGAAGAAGAAAAGATAAACGAGGTTATAGAGCTCATTGACAAATATGCAAAGTGAACTCGTTTTGCATACGGCAAAACATCGGGGATTCAGATGGAGACTCTACTCCACCTGAATTATCAATAGTGAACGCACCACTTATAGAAG
>JAAZEK010000447.1 GCA_012512335.1 Clostridiales bacterium
ACCACCAAAAAACATTGTAAATACTATTATCTTCATGATCGCTCCAGCGCCCTTGATTCCTTTTACTGACAATGCGTATGCTGCAAGTGTAGTCATAATCATATTTGTTGCTACACCAAATACTAAGTACACCAAAGTATTGTAGTATGATTGTAAAAACAGTCTGTGTGCAAAAACCTCCTTATAGGCATACAACTCAAAACCTTTGAACCAAAGCATCATGCCCCCGGATCTTACCACTTCACGTGGTGTACTAAATGAAGCAACTAGTATATACCAAAAAGGATACAAAGTCACTGCACAAACAAATAACATGATAACAACAATAAAAAACCTGATAAGCGTTTCACCTGGCGATTTAATATGATGTCTGCTCATTACATTTCCCCTCCCCTCACCAAAGACTGGTTTCCGTATATTTTCTAGATAATAGATTTGCAGATGTTAATAAAATTAGATTAATAATCGAATTGAACAGATCAACTGCTGTACTGAAAGAATAATCTGCTCGGGCATCGATTCCGAAACCCCTTCTATATACAAAGGTTGAAATAACATCAGAAACTTCGTAAGTATTTGGGTTATACAATAACAATGTTTTTTGTGCTCCAACGCTAAGTATAGAGCCTATACGAAGTATCAATAATATAATTATGGTTGGCATGATACCAGGAATGGTTATGTTAATCATTTTGCGTATTATACCACAACCATCTATTTCAGCTGCATCATACAATTCAATATCGATTCCAGATAAGGCCGCCAGATAAATGATCGCATTCCACCCCATATCCTTCCAGATATCCAAGATGATGTAGATTACTCGATAAGAAGATGAATTGTTCAACCACACCCTTTTTTCTATCCCGAAAAAAGTATTGAGAAGAGTGCTAATAGTTCCATTCTCATTAAGAAAATCGTGTGCGATACCTGCAACAATAACCATGGAAATGAAATGAGGTAAGTAACTTATAGTTTGAACAGACCTCTTAAAGTTATTGCTTCTTATCTCATTCAACATCAAAGCAAAAATAATTGGTACTGGAAATGCAAAAATCAAATTTAGTAGACTTATAACTAACGTGTTTCTGAAGGTTCTCATAAAAAACATGCTACCAAAAAACCTTTCAAAATTTCGTAAACCGACCCACTCGCTAGCAAATATCCCTGACGCTGGCGAGTATCTCTTAAATGCGATAACAACACCATACATAGGAATATATTTAAATATAACATAGTAAGCCATAACCAAAATAAAAATTCCGTAAATGAACCAGTATTGCTTTAGGTAATTGACCCAATTGAATTTGCTTTTCTGTTCATGCTGCAAAGACACTGGTTTATTTTTAAACTGAGGCATAGCACTCACCCTTCTATGTTTAGAAAAATATGCTTTCTGCCTGCAAGTTACAAGCAGAAAGCATTACTTATTACAAACAACAATATTTATTTCAAGCTTGGATCCATGAACTCGAGGCCTTTTTCTGTAGCTAAAGGAATTTCGCTCCAATAATCTATCTGTGCTCTTTGCAAAGTATATTCATAAGGAACACCGCCACGATCCTGCCAATCTTTAACAGCATCAGTCAATATTTCAAGAGCTCGTTCAGCTCTTAAGTCACGAGTAGTCTTGACAAACTGGGCATAATCTGCGTCTATATCCCATTCACCAGTTGTAAACTTTGCTACACTCTCTAACAAGTAGGTCTGTAAGTCTGCCATGATATCTGCATATTCATCAGCTGCATCTGTATCCATCATAGCAGGAGGAATAGGAGTGTTTGTTTCTATTGTAAAGGTATCTGTCCAGGTATGAATGTTTGCCTGACGTGCTGCTGGACTAGTTAGAGATAGTTGAGCCCATACACGCATATCGTCATAAGTAGGCATTCCAGGGATTCCAATGTACTTGCCCTGTGCATCTCCTACACCCAAATCATCAGGATTATTTACTATCAAGTCAGTATATTTGGGTAAAGTTCCTGCCATTTCATAGGTTATTCCCTCTACACCGAAAGTAGTAAGCATATGTCCTTCTTCAGTATAGAAATAATTGATTAATTCACCTGCTTTTTCTGGGTTTTCTGCATTTGTAGAAATTACAGTGATGGTATCTCCCATACCCTTCGTCATTCCTGTACGGTCAAAATAACGATTCCCATCTTCCATTGCGGGATTATCAATCGGCCACATGAGGAAGGTTTCATGGTCATCCATCCATCCATTCCACTTATCCAGATTGCCTAGTCCTGTGAGAGAAGCACCGACTCTGTCTTCAACCATCCAAGTATCACGCATTTGGAAGTCAAAATTGTAATAGTTTTCATTGATTAGATTTTCCTGTGCAAATGTAGCGATTAGCTTTAATCGTTTTTGGTATGCTTCCTCTTCAAACGGGCCAAACACTACTTCTCCAGCTGGGCCGCCTACCATGGAAAAGGTCTCCTGTACGCCAGTTAGGTTTCCAATTACTTGCAGAGAACCTTGGTTACCACAGAATGGAACTTCATCTTCTTCTCCATTACCATTAGGATCTCCATCACGGAATGTCTCTAGTGCATGAATTAACTCATCCAATGATTGGGGTAGCTCTAAATCAAATTTATCAAGCCAGTCCTTTCTTATCATAAGGCCACCTGACATACCGATTTCTTGTTCGAACAAGGGTCTACCGAAATACATAATGTTTTCATCTTCATTCATTACATTTTTCTGCATAACAGGGTTGTCATTGATGAGCTGCATATAATCAGGTATACTCGATTCGATAGTCTTCAAATCAACAATTTGACCATCAGTAAACATTTGATCTGGTCTTACAAGGAAAGTGTCGTAAGATCCAGGTAATTGCATGACATCTGCCATGGAGTTTGTAGCCAGCATAATACCTACCTGGTCACGAACCTCTTCAGAAGGAACTATTGTGTAATCCAGAATTACATTAAATTTTTCTTCCAA
>JAAZEK010000448.1 GCA_012512335.1 Clostridiales bacterium
CCTACTGGATGACCATATGTATCATTGATGCTTTTAAAATCATCAATATCTAAAATTATTAAAGTCGCCTCATGACCGTAGCGCTTTATAGATGAAATTTCCTGAGCGACTAATTTGTCAAACAAGCGTCTATTAGGTAAGTCGGTTAGGGGATCATAATATGCCATTCGCTCTAATTGCTTTTGTTGAGTCACAATATGCCTACTTTGGATAATATTTGTATGTTTACTATTCCACATTATCAAGCTAAGTAGGAATCCAATTCCTACAGCTGTAACACCATTAACTCGATTGGAAAGTAAAATTTCTTGGTTACTTATGGTAAATTCTATTATGAAGTAATAGGCTACAAAAGAACTGTAAAAAAATATAAATGAAATTAAGGGTCTAAGCAAAAACACAGAACCACATGCAATGCATGTTAATAGTAAAGGGGTAATATTAGATGTTACAAGCTGATCAATTGATACTATAGCAATTCCAGATGCCATGATAACAATAACAACAATGTACTGTAATATGTGTATTGTTTTATTTGACTCATTGTTGCTTCTTAGCATGCGAGTCAACAAAAAGAAGACAATCATAAAAGAGAGTAGTGCCAAATGTGATATAGTTATCCCTTGTCTCCACGCCCTAGTTACTGGTGTGTCATAGGACGAAGTGGATAAAAATAAAAAAATATTTACAAGGCGTAATGGGATGGCAATCAATGATAAATAATAGGTTCTTCGGACATTTATAAGCCCACATTCATCCATTATACTATTATTATCATGATATTTTCCTATCGCCTTTCCTTTCAATGATGCAAGGCTTATTGATGGTTTTTTTATATTAGTCACCGCCACAATACATATAGTCGCCATGATGTTTTTCAATTGTTACAAAAATTATACCACATTTTAGAAAAGCTGTCTATTTTATATCACCTACTATATTTATGAATAATTATCATCAAATATAGCTATTGTCGTCTAATATAGCTAAAGTCAACTTCTTTTCTGGTTAACTTTTGTAAAGACATAAGCAGAAAACAGAGCAGTAGCAGGAACAGCGAAGAATATCCCCATGCTCCCTACCATAGCCTGAAGAACTTCAACAACAATCATTTCCAAACTAAATAGATATAACAGATCTTTGTTGTATGCAGTAAGCAAAAGCACAGTTGCCAATGAACTTCCTACATAGGCTAAGATCAATGTATTTGTCATGGTTCCAATAGTATCTTGTCCAATGTTCATTCCTGATTTCAACATCTTTGAAAATGTTTTCTCTTCCATATTAACTGACAATTCATTCATGGCTGACGCAATGGACATAGCCACATCCATAACTGCCCCAAGGGAGCCTATTACAATCCCACTCCAGATTATAGCAACCAAATCAATGGGATTTTCAATATCTAAATAAGTAAGGAAGATAAAATCTTCATCAACAAAACCGCTTAAATTCAGAGACTTATTCACCATATATGCAATAAGCCCTGCCACAACTACTCCACCTAGATTACCCACAATAGCACATAAGGTTTTCTTACTCGCCCCATTCATCATAATAAGGCTTATTACTATAATAAAAGAGCCTACAATAATCGTTGATACATATATATTTCGTCCTTTTAAAATGGATGGGATGAAAACATAAAATACAGATAAAACAGTAAATACGAGTGCTATAATTGTAGCAACTCCTTTTCCTCTACCAATGAGCAAAATTAAAAGGAGAAAAACAAGAGTTACCAATAACAAAGTCATAGTTCTATCATATTCAATGAATATCCACTCTGTACTAGTAGATTCCTCTGATGAAATAGGCGTAACGATAACACGGTTTCCAGCATCTACCTCCTTTACTGTTACCATATAAGAATCTATAATCTGCGTGGCCTCTACAATTTCATTTTCATAAGGACCACTTGTAACGATAGCTTTAAAGGTTATTGTTTTCATTTCAGCTGTAAACTCATAATCAGAACCAAAGGTTTCTGTTTCTATATTTTCAATGGATTCGATCCTGGCCTTATAAAACTCAGTGGTCTCTTCCTCTAAAACCTCTGTTCGATTCAAGTTATATCCAACTAAAATAAACAATACTGCTATTAGTAAACAAGCTATGTACACTATAATGCTTGCTTTATTTTTACCTATCTTCATACCTACCTCCCAGGGAGTTAAACTATTGCTACATCACAAGCCTCATTATAGCAATAAATGCTTTCCGTTAGTAATACTCTGTCTATATTTTAGATTATACACTTTATAGCAGTCAAAGCAAATAGAATGTTTAGTGGGATAATTATTGTATTTGTATTCTAAGTGAAACTCCGCTAAAATAGACCATGAGGAGGGGCAACATATGTTAGAAATCGGCGGAAAAAATAATACAGCTAAGGTATTCACTGATGTGTTGGATGAAATGTCCAAGGCACAAATTGTTGAACTGTGTGATCAAGAGTTTACCATTGGAAGTCGCATTCGAATGATGCCGGATGTCCACGCTGGAGCAGGTTGTACCGTGGGCACTACTATGACCATAAAAGATAAAATTGTGCCAAATCTGGTAGGTGTAGACATTGGCTGTGGTATGGAAACCATACAAATAAAAGAAACCCATCTAGAGCTAGATAAATTAGACAAGCTTATCTACCATAAGATACCATCAGGATTTGCTATACGTGACAAAGCTCACCGTTACATGGACGAGGTTGATCTTACTAAGCTTTATTGCTATAAGATCATTAATTCTAATCGTGCAGAAAAAAGCATGGGCACTTTAGGCGGCGGTAATCACTTTATCGAGTTGGGAAAGGATGAGGAAGAACGACTATATCTCGTTGTTCACTCAGGCAGCCGACAGCTTGGCCTGCAGGTGGCCAGATATTACCAGGAAGAAGCTTATAAGCAATGCAATGGTAGCAGTGCTGAAGATCAGGAAGCTTTAATCGCATCTCTCAAAGCTCAAAACCGAGAAAAAGAGATTAAAAAGGCGTTAAAGGATTTGAAAAACGAGAAACGCACTAGCATTCCCAAAGCACTATGCTATGCTTCAGGAGACTTGTTCGATCTATATATCCATGATATGAAAATAATCCAGAGATTTGCTGTACTAAATCGCAAGGCAATGATAGATGAGATAATCCGCGGCATGAAGCTGCATATAGAGGACTCTTTCACTACTATCCACAACTACATCGATACAGATTCTATGATACTACGTAAGGGTGCTGTTTCAGCAAAAGCTGGTGAACGTTTGCTCATCCCTATAAATATGCGAGATGGTAGCCTTATTTGTGTAGGCAAAGGCAACGAGGACTGGAACTTTTCAGCCCCTCATGGTGCAGGACGATTGATGAGCCGTACTCAAGCAAAGCAAAGCTTCTCTCTATCAGAGTTTAAACGTGAAATGGATGGCATATACACTACATCTGTAAACAAAGAAACTCTAGACGAGTGCCCTATGGCTTACAAATCCATGGACGATATAGTTAAAAACATTGGTGATACTGCCAGCATAGAAAAGATTATACGCCCGATATATAATTTTAAGGCTGGTGGAGATTGAGTATTGCATCTGATGCATAGAAAAGATTATACAAGATTATACGCCCAGTTTATAATATTAAGGCTGGTGGAGATTGAGCATTGCATCTGATATAATAATGGGTATATATGCTAAAGAATTATTTTGGGAGGTTATCATATGGTCAAAAAAGAATTAGAAATAATAAAACAAGCAATTATTAACGAAGTAGAAGGATATGAGTTTTATAGAATGGCTGCCGAACAAGCAGGCACCAGTGAAAGCCATGATGCTTTTATGGAACTGGCTAGAGAAGAATTAAAGCATGTGGAATTCTTACAGGATCTGTTTAATAAATTGAAAACCAGCAGTGAAGATGATAGAATTCTTGCCTTCGATGCAAACCCGCCCAGCCCTGATATCTACAATTGGAAAAAGGTAGGCAAACAGCATACATCTATGGCTATGTCTATTTTTGGTATAGGAATCCAATTAGAAAAAGCCTCTATTGAATTCTATGAGAAGGCAAAAGCAGAAACACAGATCAAGGAAGCAGAGAACTTATACAATCTTTTGATTAGATGGGAACATCTGCATCTAGAACAGTTTACCACTCAGTACAACTCATACAAAGAAGATTGGTGGTATGACCAGGGTTTTGCTCCCTTCTAATATTTTTAGTTACAATCTGCGGATAGATTTCATAGGAACCTAGTTTGCTAAATTATAATCCACAGGTAGACTCCATGAAAGCCCACTTTTTAAAAGTCGGCTTTTTTCTGGCTCTTTTGTAAAGATATAAGCAGGTCAATATAAATTTACCCACTCTGTGACTAATTCTCCATCTATTATTTTAATTTTACCTAAACAAACAGGAAGACGGAATCTCTTTGGCCCTGCGCTACCTGGATTAAAGTACAGAACGCCATCTAGCTTTTCCTCTTTTGGGATATGTGAATGACCATAGATGATTACATCAACTCCTGCTGCTTTAAGGTCAATACTGAGGTCTCCA
>JAAZEK010000449.1 GCA_012512335.1 Clostridiales bacterium
ATAGATCGCTGGATTCTAAATAGCACCAGAATATCCCCCTTCTCATAACAGCTCTGTATAAGGGAAATGTCTTTATAGTAGCATCTAAGGCTTTCTGCAATATTTGGCCATCGATATCTTCGAATAGTTCACAAACCAAGCGAAATACCTTATTATCTTTATAATTAGCTAAAGCTGGAAATATTTTAGACGCATTTTCCAGCCTGCTCCACTCAATTTTCTTCCTTTGTTTCAATTCTTTTCACCATCTCTAAGCTTATCGTCTAAAAAATTATTTATATATTCATAAGTTTTTTTTACATCCTCAGAAGGCCAGGGTTAAGTAAAAAAGCCGTGGAGTGCATCCTTCATCCTATAGATTTCAACATAATTATCAAATTTCTTTAGACTCTGGCCATAGGATTCTCCCTCATCTCTCAAAGGATCAAACTCAGCAGTAATAACTAAGGTATCTGGTTGGTCAGATAAATCCTCTGACAGAAGAGGAGCGAAATAAGGGCTTAATCTATCTTCTTCATTTGGAACATATAAATCCAAGTAATCCTGCACCTGTTGTGATGTCAATATATAATCTGTCCCGTTTTCATGTACAGACTCAAAAGGGGAACTATCGCTGTGATCATGGTATGTAGCAGGGTAAATGAGGATTTGCTTGCCAGGAATACATATTCCTCTATCTCTCGCCATAAGAGAGACGACTGCTGCAAGATTTCCTCCTGCACTATCCCCGATTAATGTAAGATCGTCAGATCTGCAGTTAAAGGAATCTAGCTCTTGAAAGATCTCCTCAACTACCTGATAGCAATCTTCAGGCCCAGCTGGAAAGGGGTTCTCAGGAGCCAATCGATAATCCACAGAAACAACTGTATGCCCTGTTTGATTTGCCATATTAGCGCATATCTTGGTATATGACTCAATGTTACCAGTAACCCAGCCGCCACCATGGAAGAAAACTAAAACCTTAGATGGGATTGCGCTAGGTCTACTTTTACGTTGAAGAATTCTGAATTTCTTTCCTTCCTGAGGTAAAAAAACACGTACGGGTATCTCCCTATCCCCTGCCATTACCTTATGATCCCACAGATTATACAAAGGTCTAAAATAAGGGTTCATAAAATTAAGCACTTTGCGATGTACCTTATACACCTGCTTAATACTGATTTTAGAGGTTGATACTATCTTTGCTAGAACTTTTTGAATAAACTTCACTTGTTTATTCCCCCTAAATAGATTTTGTAAGCCTTTCTTCCATAAGATGTAATTATTATACATGCACAGATGGAAGCCCTATGACCGATAGCCCAGTATCAGCACATACATGCATGACAATGTCAAAGCATTCGCTAAACCACTTGCATTCATTATAGCATATCCACTACTTATTCTAATAGTAGTAGTTTTTCCTATTACTGGGATCCTTTAGTTACTGAATATCCTTTAGTGCTACTGTATATCATTTAGTGTCACTTAGTTGACTTTGCTAAAGCAAGCTAATATAATTGAGAAGGGTTTAATAAGTACTTTACATGGTGTTTACATAAAAAATAAAACCATTAAAAACAAAATGGTTAAAAGGAGCGGTTATTATGAAACATAATCTGTGCATTGTTGGGTATGGCGGTATGGGTGGATGGCATGCAAATCATGCTTTAAAGAGTGATGTGGTTAATCTTCTTGGTATTTATGATATTAAGAAGGAAAGAAGCGAGCTAGCTGAAAAGAATGGGATTAAAGCCTATTCCTCATTTCAAGAGGTTCTAGATGATAAGAACATCGAAATCATCACAATTGCTACACCAAATGATATTCATAAAGAGCAAGTAATTGCATGTTTGGCAGCGGGAAAGCATGTTATATGCGAAAAACCAGTTACCCTATCCAGTAAGGATTTAGCTGAGATGATCGAAGCTTCTGAAAAGTATCAAAGAATTTTCACAGTGCATCAGAACAGGCGCTGGGATGTTGACTATTTGGCTATGCAAAAGATTCATGACAGTGGTCAAATCGGAGATATTTTTAACATAGAATCTAGAATACATGGCTCCAGAGGTATTCCAAGTGACTGGAGAGGTATGAAAGAATATGGTGGTGGTATGATGTTCGATTGGGGAGTTCACCTGATTGATCAGATACTGCAAATATTTGCTACTGAGAAGATGATATCAGTTTATTGCGAATTTGATAATATTTCAAATGATGAAGTAGACGATGGCTTCCAACTTACCCTTAGATTCGATAATGGTGCCAGAGCATACATCGAAGTTGGCACTTATAACTTTATTTCTTTGCCAAGATTTTATGTTCAGGGTAAAAAAGGAACCGGTATTATCACTAATTGGACAGAGCCTTGCCATATAGTAGAATGCACTCACTGGCATGAAAGTGAAGTTGTTCCAGTAGAAACTGCTGCAGGGCTCACCAAGACTATGGCTCCTCGTGATGAAATCACTACAAGAAGCTATGATTTAGAAAAACCAGCATCTGATGTTCATGACTTTTACCGCAATATTTGTGATTCCATTGAAGGTAAAGCTACTCAATTTGTAACTCATAAAGAGTTGATGAGAGTTATGAAGACTATGGAAGCTGCTTTTGAATCTGTAGAACGTAAATCCGTTATATATTTTGATTAACATCTATATTGATGCAGTTAGATACATTATATGAATCGAGAGTAGAACGGAAGGGCTTAGCTTCAAACGAAGCTAAGCCCTTTCCACAATCCAAGTATTAAATCTGCAAATACCTCAGAAGCGGTACGGGAATGATCAGCCTTTGCGTGAACAACTATCTATCTATTTATCTACCTATCAATCTATCTACCTATGGGGCAAATGTGCAAATTTTCAACTAATGTGTGGATTTGAGCTGTTTTCTTCTGCTTTTGACCGGTCTATGTTCAATTTTTCAACTAATGAGTGGATTTTTCTCGTATTTCAGCTTTTGCTGTTCAATATTTCAACTAATGTGTGGATTTTGCCTTAAAAAGCACACACTACTTGAAGTTTTGCACACTCACCGAGGGAATCAGTGGGCATCAGTGTATTCCTAAAGAGGAAACAGCTTGGACAGTAGTCTTCCATTCTTGTATCATCTCATTTAGGTAAACCTTCCCGGATTCTGTTATATCATAGTACTTACGAGGAGGACCACTTGGAGACTCCCTTTTAGTGGTTTCCGTATAACCCATTGAATGCAGTCTTCGCAAAATAGTATATATGGAACCTTCGTACACATCAACAAAAACCTGGCGAACATACTTCATAATCTCATAACCATAGACTGGCCCACTTTTAATCTGAAATAAAATACACATTTCTAAGACACCTTTTTTCATCTGAGTATCCATATTGTCAACTCACCTTCCTTACACATCTGTTACTATGGTATCGGCGAGCATATCATGTAGTGCCTTATTTTCTTTTGTTAAGAGAATCGTAAGTAACGAGATAATTGGAACAATTGGAATAGAGTTAATCAATAGCTTACCAAGGATTTCTCGATTAAAAATGACACCAGCTGTCGCACGGTTGGTATTTGATTGCTTAACCTTAATGCGCATTATTCTCTTGCCTAGTGTCTGGCCCTTAAAAAGTATAGTGCTCAATGTAGAATAAAGAAGGTAAAATACTAATCCAAATATTACTAAAGAATACCATATAGTGCTGCCAGGTGCAATGATTCTGAGCCTATCCGCCATATCTACTCTATAAACATAAGTAGTGTTAAAATTTAAAATATTATATATAAAATATTTGTTGTATGGAGACAGATAAACCGGAACTATAACAAAAGGACTAGAAATCAATAAAAACATAAGAATAGGAAGATCTCTATCGGAGTTTATTACATACGATAAAATCAAAGCAGGTAACACTGCAACAAAGGCATCAATGATATAAGCAAACAATCGGCGACCAGGGTTTGCTATATTCTTAGCCGTCTCCCCCTTAGATTCGGTAGAGTTTGTTTTTTCATGCTCATCTAGCAAAGTTTTAGCCAGGTAAGCAGGTGAACCAAGCTCTTGCGATATTTCATCATCGGATTTTCCTTCTTCTCTTCCAGCAGTAAAAAAGCTTTCATAATCGGATAAAATATCTTCTAACTCAGTAGGCGAAACTTGGGATTCAAGGTTGATTTTCAATTCTCTTATATACTCAACTTGTTTCATATAGGATTTCCTCCTTTGCTACTGTTGAATAAACAGTAGTTGCTATGACATTACTATAGCACACTACTATTCAGTAAGCAATAGCCAAAATTATATTTTTAGCCAACATAAACTTGTCTATTTTTAGTAATTCAGACCACTTGGAGACTTCCGAAGTTTATTGATTTGGAGGAAAGTCAATCACTATTATCCAAAACCAGAAAAAGGAAAGTAGGCATTGCCGCTTACTTTCCTTTGTTTTTTTTGAGTAGTTTTAAAACTGCCTACAACTACAATCGTTAAAAATAACGACATGGTTCATGGTCTTTATATACAGC
>JAAZEK010000043.1 GCA_012512335.1 Clostridiales bacterium
CTGATATATACCAGCTTTTCTATTTTTTTAACATAAAATTCAAAATAACTACTTAAAGATTTCCATGGTTGGGTTTAAAATAAGCTATTCATAAACGCCACATATGATGGGAACTCAACTTCAGGATCAGCTAGCTCTGAATGCCATTTCTTCTCCCATTCCAATGAGTAATAGCCCTTATATCCATTTCTCTCAAGCAATTCAAATATTTCCTTAGTAGGTATGTCTCCTGCTCCAATGGAACAAAGCATGAACTCACCACTATTGCGTATGTGATCTTTTACATGAACATGACGCACTAGATTTTTAATTGGTTCGTAGAATGCTTTGAAATTATCTCCATATACCTTGTCACTATGCTCTATATCCCAAAGCACGCCAAACTTTGGTGATGTTATCTTGTTTGCAATCTTCAGGATACGGTCTGCCCTATTAAAGTCACCATGAACCTCAAGTAAAACATTAACTTCTGTGCCCTGAGCATATAAACAGAGTGTTTCTATGCCGTCTGCAATGGAATCTATAACAAGTTGTTCATTGCCTTCATTTTCTATTTTCTCACCAAAGACACGCACAAAAGGAATGCCCATTCGTGCACATATACCTATTGAAATTCTTCCTTCCTCCAGCATTTCGTCCAGTTTTAAAGGATTATCGAACTTGACAGATGAACCGAAAGTACAAATATCCAGCTTATAATCATTTACTTTCCTAATGGTATCCTGCTGGTTACCTGGTAAAAACGGCACTATTTTATCTGCTCGCATTTGCCCATCTATACCACGTATTTCTATTCCTTGATAACCTAAAGATTTCGCTGCTTCTAAAATTTCATCAAATGACCAATCCGGACAACCTAGTGTTTTAACCATATACCTAAAGATGCCACTACACGCTTTATGTAGCGGCGTCTTTAAGTTCATTTTATCACTACTTACCTGCTTTCAGCAAACTAATTTTGCTAACTAATTTCGATAACTAACAGGCCTTACATTCATTCATTTAATTCTCACTCAAAATCGTGTAGCCTGTCAGACCACTCATCCCAAGATATGACTCCAGTTGCTTGAACACCTCGTCATAATAGACATCAATGTCTGCCAACTCATACTGACGGTTGAGTTCAGCGATTGCAGCATCCACATCGTCGACAAAGCCTAAATATATCGGCACTTTTTTATCTCCATATAAGCGCCATCGCGTGCATTGTCATAATATCCTAGATAATCGGCAATTGAGATGATGTCTACACCGTCGAGACCAGTTAACGTGATTTTATAAGCCTCCTGATCAACAGTCTTAAACTCTTCCAGCTAGAAAATGAGCAGAAAGACGGCCTGCATATGCAGGCCTTATTTCACCTCACTTGGAGGCCTATTTCATTGTGGTGTTGTTACAATCTTTGTTTATTGAAGCTTATTAGTGTTGTCAACTACCGCATCGCCAACCTTATTATTTTTTGCGCTAATCAGATGCTCCATTCCTCTCACTAATGTATCATCTTCAAGCACACTGAATAAATGATAGCCTAAGTCTTCTCTGTCCAGCAAAACTTCTTCAAGAACCTCCACCGTTCCCCAATCTTCAAGTTCATGGGCACGCTTGATTTGCTTCCGCATCATATCCTGCAATTTCAACTCATGTTCAAGGTCGTTACGTAGAAAACCTCTTATAGAGTATCTGCCTTCAACTTCATGCTTAATATAGGACAATTCATGCTGTGTAACAGGGTGAGCTGTTGGCACTCCTCCCAGCCTTGCAACGCGTTCACCTACCATATCTATATGTTTTGATGTCATCTCTATGTGTTCTTCAAGTAAATCGTGCAAACTTATAAAACCCTCAGCACCTTCCGACAACCAGTGGTGCTTATTATATTGATGCAAGGCTACTGTTAATGCGCACATGTGATCATCCAACATTAACGCCATTTCGTTACGAATTTCATAGGGTAGCCCTATCCCTGCTCCTTCCTTTTTTACTGTTCTTGGCGGCTGCCTTAAAATCATCTCATGATTACTTGTATGCCCTGGCATATTGGAATTGAAACCGGACTTATCAAGATTAAACTCTCCTTGAAAATTACCCATATTCGCTATTGTCGTTTTAATTTCGTTTGGTACTATGTTAGTTGGTTCCATGATTTGTTCCTCCTTGTAGGTTTTAATGATTTCTATTATTTTCTCATATCATTGCTTATTTATACATTTTTGGAACGCACTTCCTATCATATTTATTTTCCTAGATTATCACCATTGTCTTGCAATCCAGAAGACTGTCATTAGATACCAAATAATATTGAATAATAACCTTATACTAAACGAAAAATAGTAATGACTATTAATAACTTCTCATTTACTATTGTTAAGGAGGGCATTATGGCAAAAAACAATTATAAGGAAAAGCATATGGCAGTACCCATTGAAAACAACGATACTGCAGCATGGGCAAACGTAAGTAA
>JAAZEK010000450.1 GCA_012512335.1 Clostridiales bacterium
AAACCTTCACAGCTGAAGCATGAAAATAAAGACAGCACTATTCAAAGGATTGTAGCCACTGCAAAATAAATTTTTTCTTAAAAAGGGGGTGGACAAACTAAAAGCGAAATGCTATGATATTATCGGAAAGGTGGGTGACACATCTTGGACGATACTATCAGGGTATTTTCCGGTAGGACATTCAGTCCTAAAGATATTGAACTGATTCAATGGGTTAGAAAAACATATCCCAAATTATCCAGGAGCGAATTAGCAGCAACCATATGCGAGTCATTAGATTGGGTAACACCAGCAGGAAGACCTAAACTGCAACAATGCATAGCATTCCTGGATGAGCTGGAATCAGAACAAATAATAAAACTACCCCCAAAGCAAGTCAATATGATACGAAGTGGGTTACCGGGAAAAGCAGTAATGGAATTCGACACAAATGAGATATCTGGAGAGATAAAGGACTATCTGCCAATAGAATTAACGATAGCAAATACGGCGAAGGATCAAAAAAGATGGAGATCCTACGTTGATCAATACCATATGCTTGGCTGCCAAAGGGCATTTGGCTCCAGGTTACGATACTTTATTCGTTCAGGCGAGAAGGAGTTGGGCTGTTTACAGTTCTCGGCTTCAAGCTGGGCCTTGGAAGAACGGGAAAATTGGATAGGTTGGAGTATGGAAGATAAAAAAGAAAGACTTCACCTAATCGTAAACAACAGCCGATATCTAATTTTCCCCTGGGTAAAAATCAAGAATCTTGCAAGCAAGGCATTGTCGCTGGTCGCCAGACAGATACAGGATGATTGGCTGAGGGAATTCTGTTATGCACCTGTATTAATGGAGACATTTGTAGATAGGGAACACTTTCATGGGACCTGCTACAAGGCAGCAAACTGGACCCACCTTGGTCAGACAAAGGGCTTAGGCAGAGCATCTAGGAGTAAGAGGCCAAGCCTATCGAAGAAGGACATATACGTATATCCTTTACAGAAGGACTTCCGAGCATGCCTCAAGGGAGAGAAACCGTACAAGGTGGTGAACCCAGATGAGCGCTAGGAAGAAACAATTAGACCGTCAGAGGGCTGAAGAAGAAAAACTGATTGAAGATATTCGCACTGGTCGTGTACTTCGAGTTCACTATGAAGAAAGAAAAAAGAAGGACAGTCTGCCCAACCGGGTGAATGTCAAAGGCAGTGTACCAGAGCAGAAGGACGGTGACCAAGCTACCATAGAAAAGACTGCAGCAGTTTATCGTCGAATGCTTCCTTCTCTACTGACCAGCCTCAGTAAGATAAAGGATCCTCGAGTACCCCATAAAGTCAAACACAAGATAACAACATTGTTCATTTATGGGATTATCATGTTCGTATTTCACATTGGTTCCAGACGAGAAGTAAACAGGCAAATGACGGATATTGGGTTTGAGAATCTTAGAGCTATTTTTCCGGAGTTGGAGACGCTACCCCATGCGGACACACTGGCCAGGTTATTGGAAGTCATAGATGTCAGTCAGATACAGGAGAGCATGATAGAACTGTTGAAGGATTTGATACGGCGTAAAAAGTTCAGAAATTATCTGCACGGCAAGAGGCTTCTGATTGCAATAGACGGTACACAAAAGCTTTATCGGGATTATCAGTGGGATTGTGAGTATCCAGGTTTGGTTCGTCATGTAGGAGAAGAGAAAGTAGAGCAGCATTATGTATATGTGCTGGAATCTGTCTTGGTTTTGGATAATGGGATAACTCTTCCATTTTTTAGCGTGTTCTTGGATGGTGCAGAACAGACTTCTGACCCTGAAATGGTTAGCACTGGAGAAGATATCATCCCAGGTGATAAAAAAAAGCAGGAATGTGAGCGGAAGGCCTTTCGAAGAATCGCAGCTATGATTAAGGAACATTTCAGAAATACCCTAATTTCCGTAGTGCTTGACGGATTGTACGCCTGTGGTCCCATTATTCAAATTTGTCGTAAGAACAAATGGGGATATATGATAGTGTTGAAATCGGGAGCAATGAGTGCTGTATGGAGTGATGCACTAGGCATTATGAGATTGGAAGAGAAAAATCGCCTTAGAGTTATGTGGGGAGACCGTAAACAGGATTATCTATGGGCTAATGA
Source organism: Clostridiales bacterium (assembly GCA_012512335.1). Classification (GTDB taxonomy): domain Bacteria; phylum Bacillota; class Clostridia; order Caldicoprobacterales; family DTU083; genus UBA5454. The sequence goes on from JAAZEK010000450.1 coordinate 2,116, forward strand.
TATTGAATATGATTATCGTGACAATAAAAACGTATTGCGTAGGTTAAAGCTTCACGTGGTAATTTGTTATGAATCATGGAC
>JAAZEK010000451.1 GCA_012512335.1 Clostridiales bacterium
ACGGGGAGTGGAGCCCTATCCTTCTCAAGCTAACTTTATTCTAGCTAAGGTTAAAAATAGCAGTGCTGTATTTCGGGGGCTTATGGAGAAGGGAATTCTAGTCAGACATTTTGGAGAAAACCCTATGCTTAAAAATCATATAAGAATTACTGTAGGCAGGGCAGAGGACAACAAATACATTCTTCAATGCCTTGCAGAAATACTATCTGAAATGGAGGGGTGGTAATGGAACGGCTAGGAAGGTCAGAGCGGAATACCACGGAAACCCAGGTGGCTGTTAGCATCAAGCTAGATGGAAATGGAAAAGTGAACTGCATAACAGGTATTGGGTTTTTTGATCATATGTTAACATTATTAGCTGCACATGGTGGTTTTGACTTAGATGTTGAGGCTAAGGGAGATCTTGAGGTAGATGGACATCATACGGTTGAGGATGTTGGAATAGTACTTGGTAAGGCATTTAACCAGGCGTTAGGGACTAAAAAGGATATTCAAAGATATGGAACTTCTTTCGTTCCTATGGATGAAGCCCTTGCAGCAGTTAACCTGGACATTAGTGGTCGGCCTTACCTTCATATGGAGTTCCCAGCACTTGCCCCAATGGCAGGGGACTTTGATACTCAGCTGCTAGAGGAGTTTTTTCGTGCATTCTCCATCCATGGAGGGATTACTCTTCATGTCAGAGTGTTATATGGCAGGAACACTCACCATATGATAGAAGCGGCGTTTAAAGCGCTAGGTCAAGCACTACGACAAGCTGTGGGAATTAATAGCCAATGGGGTGGAGTTCCATCGACTAAAGGCTTATTGGATTGATTTTAAAGGAAGGAAGAGGACATGGTAATATTTCCAGCAATTGACATAAAAAACGGTAAATGTGTGCGACTTCTACAAGGTCGAGCAGAGGATGAAACCATATACGGAAATGACCCAGTAACAATGGCTATAAGCTGGACAAAGCAAAAGTGTGAGTATCTGCATGTGGTTGATCTTGATGGGGCTTTTGATGGAAAGTCACCCAATGAAGATATTATTAAGAAAATGGCAAGTATTGTTTCTGTGCCTATTCAATTAGGTGGTGGCATTCGCTCCATGGATAAAATCCAGCGTATGCTTGAGGAATATGGAATTCAAAGAGTTATTCTAGGAACCGCTGCAATTGAGGATACAGAGCTATTAAAACGTGCGGTTGACAAGTATGGTCATCGAATCGTAGTAGGAATCGATGCTAGTAAGGGAAAGGCAGCCATAAAGGGCTGGGTTCAGAAAACAGATATTTCTGCTGTAGATTTGGGACGTAAGGTTAAGGATATGGGCGTTAACACAGTTATTTACACAGATATAGCAAAGGATGGGATGTTGAGCGGTCCAAACAAGCAGGAAACTAAGGAAATGATAGACCAGACTGGCTTGAATATCATTGCTTCTGGTGGTATAACTATATTAGAGGATTTACGGCAGATGAAGGAAATCGGGGCAACGGGTGCAATTGTAGGAAAGGCACTATATACTGGTGCAATTCGGCTTTCGGATGCTTTGAGTATAGCTTAATTTCTATGCATCTAGCCAACCCAAGTCTTGTTCTAATAAGAAGTTATAAACTTATATAAAAATTATAAGCATGGGAGGATTGTTTATATGTACAATACTGATTGGCATATCCATTCTGAGGCATCGTATGACGCAAGTCTTACTGTGGAAGAATTGATAGCTTCAGCGAAGGAAATTGGAATTGAAAAGTTTGGTATTACAGATCATGCAAATGTTAACATTCCATCATTTTGGGCGAATATGCACGAATCCAAGCGCTTGTATGAAAAGTATAAACAGGAAGGCTTTTATTTTGGAGTGGAGCTTACGACTATCCCCAAATCACTATATGAGTATTGCGCTAAACATGGCACAAATGAAGGATATGTTTACCCTTCCACTGGAGAGGCTTGCGAATTCATGCTCACACTTGAAGATATGGAGAATTTAGGAATTATGTATAGCGTGGCTGCAGCTCACTCAACATGGAACATCGATCCCGAACAAGGAAAGGTAATACGAGAGTGGCACAGGCAACAAATGTATATTGCTCAAGATCCCAGAGTAGATGTTTTGGCACATCCTTGGTGGTGTTGGCGTAGTAAAAAATGGACTGAAGGGGACCTGACAAATTTTAATGCTGTTCCTCGCTCCATGCATGATGAGTTAGCAGCGGCATTATTAGAGAACGATGTTTGTATAGAGGCAAATCCATCAATGATATTTGGTGAAGCACTTCCTGAGAGCTTTTACAGGAAATATAATGAATTTCTGAGATTTATGTTTGAGGAAGGTGTAAAGCTAGTTTTTGGTTCCGATGTTCATCATTCCCCGTACAAGGATCAGCGCAATAAAGTAGAAAAAGCGCTGGGCTTAGTAGGATTTAAAGCAGAGGATTTTTCTATACCAAAAATCCATAATAGATAACAGTTAATGTTCACGCAAAGGCTTGTTTCTTTTGATTTATTTTCCAAAGTGAGCAGTACTAATGATTGAGGCTATATAAGATTACATAGGATGGAGGAAGCATATGAGAGAAGTAAGAATAATTCCATGTTTAGATATAAATGAAGGTAGAGTTACCAAAGGCGTAAACTTTGTTAATTTGAAGGACATAGGTGACCCAGTTGAAATTGCTCGTTCCTATGATGCAGCTGGAGCAGATGAATTAGTTTTTCTTGATATAAATGCTTCATCTCAGGGTAGGGACACTTTAGTTGATGTAGTGAAGAAAGTTGCAGAGCAAATTTCCATTCCCTTATCGGTAGGCGGTGGCATACGAACACTGTCTGATATCAGTAGGGTTCTTGAAGCTGGTGCTGAAAAGATCTCGGTAAACTCCGCGGCTTTGAAACGTCCTGAGTTGATTGCAGAGGCTGCAAGGGAGTTTGGAAGCCATAGGGTCATTGTAGCTATTGATGCAAAGCGAAGATCCGATGGAGGCTTTGATGTCTATTTAAATGGTGGCAGAGTAAATACTGGACGAGATGCCGTAAAATGGGCTCTAGAGGTAGAAAAACTAGGTGCTGGCGAAGTCTTGCTCACAAGCATGGATACAGATGGAACTAGAGACGGATATGATATTGAGCTGATGAAAGCTGTTACAGGCGCAGTTAAAATCCCAGTAATTGCTTCTGGAGGAGCAGGTAAGCTGGAACATTTTGTAGAAGTCATTCAGAAGGGTGGAGCAGATGCTTTATTAGTAGCATCATTGTTTCACTATGGAGAGCTAACAGTCATGGATGTTAAGAATTTTTTGCATGAAAATGGAATACCAGTTAAGGGAGACAAATTGTAATGGAATTATTAGAGCAAATAAAATTTGATGAAAAGGGGCTTATACCAGCCATTGCTCAAGACGCAGAATCTGGTGAAGTTCTTATGTTAGCATATATGAATAAAGATGCTGTTAAAAAAAGTGTAGAAACTGGAAGAGCCCATTACTGGAGTCGTAGTCGTCAAAAGCTTTGGATGAAGGGGGAAAGCTCTGGCCACATCCAAGCAATCCAAGAAGCTTATTTTGATTGTGATAAAGACGCACTACTACTAAAGGTTAAACAGACAACAGCAGCCTGTCATACGGGAAATTATTCTTGTTTTTTTAACAAAATCGATGGGAACTATGATATAATAAAAAATAACAATCAGGTTTTTTCACCTGAAGAGGTTTATTCGAAGGATGCAGCTATCTTGCAGGAGCTATATCAAGTGGTGGTTGGTAGAAAAGATAACCCTAAAGAAGGCTCTTATACCACCTATCTATTTGATAAAGGTCTAGATAAGATACTGAAAAAGGTAGGAGAGGAATCTGCAGAGGTTATTATCGCCTCAAAGAATCGCTCTAAAGAGGAAGTAAGCTATGAGGTTTCGGATTTGTTTTATCATATAATCGTATTATTGGTAGAGCAGGGTGTTAGTTTAGAAGAAATATATGCCGAATTACGAAAAAGAAGATAAATCAAATGTTGACTTTATCAGAAACTTATATTATAATCTTATTTGTCGCTAAAAAGCGTCAGTAATGGGAGCATAGCTCAGCTGGGAGAGCACCTGCCTTACAAGCAGGGGGTCATTGGTTCGAGCCCAATTGTTCCCACCATTTTGGCCCGGTAGTTCAGTTGGTTAGA
>JAAZEK010000452.1 GCA_012512335.1 Clostridiales bacterium
AGTTTAACGAAGGAAATCCACTGGCACTTGTGCATTATGCCTGTCACCCAGTTACTCTTGGACCAACAAAAGAAATTTCTGCAGATTATCCTGGGAGAGTTGTTAAGGCTCTATCTGAGAATGGATACGATGGATTATTCCTAAATGGGTTTTGTGGCGATGTTGATCCAGTTTCAAACTTGGAAGGATGGGGCTCTGGAACTACAAAGACCATAGATGAATATGGGCAACGAATAGCCAATGCTTTCTTACAGAATATTGACAATAGTATTTCCATAACTAGTGTGGATTTATTAGAGTGTGAAGCCGCAACAGATGTAGATGGAGCTGCAATTGATGTAGATGTAGATGTAGCTAAAATAGATGCACATGAAATAACAATAGAACTAAAACTTCAACCCTATGATGAAGCAAAGATAGATGAAGAATACAACTTCTATAGAGATCAGAAGAACGGGCAGGTAGTTGGGATCTGGGCTGATAAGATGAGGGAGTATTTGAAGACTTCCGAAAACCCATATATCGAGAGTGTAACTGTTCAAATGCTCAAAGTATCCAATGTTCTAATTGTTGGGTTCCCAGGTGAGGCCTTCACTGAGCTAGGAATGTTAATTTCAAAGACACTATCAGATTTTAAGGTTATCCCACTGGGAAACTGTAACTCGACTATGAGATACATTCCAACATCGGAAGACATAACAAACCGGGGTTATGCAGGGCAAAGCTCGTGCTTCATATATAGTAGGCTGCCACTAATTCCAGGCGAGGGGGAGAGGTTGACCCGTTCACTCTCAAACATACAGGTGGAGTAGGGACTTATTGTCTCCACTCCTTGTATGGCAAATTAAACTGACCTGCAAGCCACTTATATGCGAAATCCACAGCAGATTCAGGAGGTCGATGCCCAGAAGCATGATCAAGAAAATCGACTTGGTCTTCCTTTTTATATAGGCGATACACTTTTTTGGCCTCGTTAATATACTGCCAGCTCCCAGGATGGTCGTACTCTCCGCCTATTAATAGAAATGGTCGTGGTGCAATTAGTGCAAGCAATTGGTGGTTTGCAAGGTTAAATCTTTCCCTATGTATTTGTTTTCCAAAATACCAATCGTCATCCCAATTTGTGAAGCTCCAGCCTATTCCAAAATCTGATGATATTACTGCTTTAATCCTGTCATCAAATGCGCTTGTGCAAAATGCCATCTTGCCACCTAAGGAGTGTCCCATAATGACGATTCTATTTTCGTCAATGTTGTTTTGACTTAATAAAAGATCCGCGGCGCATCTCGTATCCCAGATTAATTTGCCGATACCCGTCCATTGGGGATGATCACTCTTGATTTTATCAGCTGCTGCTTGCCACCATGCAAAACCGCTGTTGTTAATAGGTTCAGGCACCGTGTTAAAAGGAAAAGCTTCGGTGCAAACAACGACATATCCTTGGCGCACCAAGTGAAGACCAAATTGAATATTTGTGTTTTCCTCAATCTGTTGTCGCTTTTTTAA
>JAAZEK010000453.1 GCA_012512335.1 Clostridiales bacterium
ACTCTGGTCTTTGCTCTCTTTCTGCCCTGTCAATTCTATCTCGGGTATCAGATAATCCCCGTTCCTTCTGTAAGTGATTTCTTTCATATTCCTCGCTCCTCTCACGCTCTGTTTTAATAATAGTAATGGCTATTTCTCTTAATATTTCCTCTGATTGTTCACTAATTGCTGTACCTAATAAGGCGATAGTATCAGCAGTATTAAAATTAAATACAGGTAGAAAATCCTCATGTTCAAAATATCCATCAGTATCTAAGCCACATCTTTTCATTAGGGTATATGCCGTACTGACAGTTGCTGCATCTTCAAAAGCTAATTGAAGATTATCCTCATCATATTCTTCTAAAAAGCTGTTTTCTATGAGATAACCCATATCCCTTTTATGATTATTATAATACTCCCTAGACATATTTCTTGCAATCTTATAAAAGGCATCAAAAAGATTATTTTCCTCTGAATTATATTTATCCTTTAACATATCTAAAATCAGCTCTTTGTGATTTTCTTTCATATCCCAAAGATAAGGATAACGGGACTTTTCCCTACCACCTGTATCAGAAACATCAAAAACATATCTTAGTCTCGGAATATCAGCTGTAGTATCAAGTAGTGCAATTCCTTTTGAACCACGGCGTACATATCTATTCATGGTGTTATTCCAAAGGTCATATTCTGCACAAGCCCTAGCATCAGGTCTTTGTGCGTAAATCATTAGCTGTTCATGATAAGGGTATTTATATAGCCTTCCAACAGTAGTAAGAAAACCTGTCCAATCTTCAAGGCTTCTAGTTAAGCCTTTGGCTGTATCTTCTGCCAGCTGTGCATAGGTTTGTATTTTGGTTGCCATACTAGTCCTCCCTCTATTATCTTTCATTATCTCTCGTATCCTCACTCAATCTTAGTTTTTCATCTTGTTGTAAAGAGAACCACTCACGGATATAACGCATTTGAATGCTTTGTTGCCTGAAATAAGGGAAAATAGGTGCCTTTAATAAAACTGCGTACTTATCACTTCTATTTTTCGCCCTAATTGTTCCACATATACTCAGGTGGCATACCCTCCCATGTCTCGCTGGCTCTTTGGCCTAAATTCCTTCGTCCTGCCTATCCGTGAGGTGGATGTCAGCTATGCTCCTTTACTGGGTCGTCTATGCGCCCTCATGGATAAAATTCCTGCCGACTATCAGCTCTCTTTTGTCAAGGTACTAACATACAATTGGTTGAAAATACATATCTTCATCATCCGCCTGATTGGCCTAACTTAAGAGGTTCACTGCAATAAGCGAAACGCATAACTGCCCCTTTCGATAAACTAATCCGCAAGATGTAAAGAACAAAGTTTTATCTTGTGCTTACTGAGCCATATACATCTTCGTTTCCGTCCCGAGCTCAATACCTCAGAGGATGACCCAAAGGATATGACCCGTGAGCAAAGCGTGTGATATAATCGAATTACCCTGTGATGGGCCATGCAATATATACATCCCCGCATCCATGCCCATCGCTCAACCAGAACTATCACACGCTGTAGGCCTGTCAGCGGGACGACCCCATAGGAATGACTTCCTGACAGGTCGTGACCCATTAGTAATGCTATCTACGCTGCTACGGTGTCAGTTAGAACAAGACCCCCCAATACTTTTGCTGGATCGTATTCCACATTCCTTGTGACGAGCGTATAAGCTATTCTTATAAATCTACCACATAACGCTATCAAGGACTGCTTCTTCTTTAATGGATTTTCATTTCTTCCTGTGTAATGCTTATGCAAAGCATTAAACTCAGCGTTCTTTGCTACAAGAGGAAGCATTGCCCTAAACAGTATAGCCCTTAACCTACTCCGACCTCTTTTGGTAATCCTCGTCATTCCCTTGTGGTCACCTGAGCTATTCTCACGGAGATTTAATCCAGCCAGCTTGATAATCTGTTTTGGGTGAGTAAACCTGTTTATATCTCCTATTTCCGCCAAGAAGCCTGCTGCTGTCTTTATACCAATACCCTTAATCTCCAGTAGCCTTGCCGCTCCTGGAATACTTAATACCAATTCTTCTAAGTGCGCCTCAATATCTTCAAGTATGGTTTGAACTTCATTGTATTCCTTCATCAGCAGTTGCATTTCGTAAAATGCCATTCCTGTACCCTCATTGACTCCAACGCTATACATGGCTGTTTCTTTTAGCTCTTGTGCGCGTTTTAGCCCTACAGCACGCTTTACTTCTGTTCTCCACATACTTACGATTTCCTCAGCCGATAGTTTTACTATCATGGCGGGGAGTGGTATCTCTGTTAGTGTCAGAAGGGCGGCTTTCCCTTCCCAGCTCTTGAATACATCTGTAAATTCAGGGAAATATGTGTCTATCCACCTCTGGACTTTATTCTTAATACTCCACGATTTTACCAGCCATTCTTCTCGTAGATTATTGGCTTTCCTAAGCTCTGCAAAGAGCCCCTGGGGCATGTACGGTATCTGGTATCTGCCATCCTTTACTAGCATAGCGATGGTCTTTGGATCTTTACGATCGCTCTTACTCGGTGAATTGTCATCTAGTTCTTTTGCTTTCT
>JAAZEK010000454.1 GCA_012512335.1 Clostridiales bacterium
AAAGAGAGGAACCTGCCATAGCAAGAGCAGAAGAGGTATTGAAGCAGTTGGGAAGCTATGATGAAATCAGAAGATATTATGAGGCTAGAGAAATGGCTATACATGATGAGATAAGCAGGATTACCGGTGCGAGGGAAGAAGGAATAAAAGCAGGTAGAACGGAAGGAAGAGCAGAAGGAAGAGCAGAAGGAAGAGAGGAAGGTATAGAAGAAGGCGAAAGAAAGAAGGCTATTCAAATAGCAGAAAGTCTGCTGGGTATCCTTGATATTCGAACAATATCGGAAAAAACAGGATTGCCTATAGAAGATGTCGAGAAACTCAGAATTCAATAACATATGTAGGTTAGGTACCAATTAATAAGGCATAAGAGTTATAAAATCTTATGCCTTTACTAGGCTGACTATACCGATGATGATGGCTACTACTTTTTGCAATATTTTCAAGATTGTTCACAGACCCAACAATTCAGCGTGGACATATTATCCACCAAGTTTATATAAAATACTTCTATACTTCCCTGATACTGATAGTTTCATAATTAGCATCAGTAGCTATGAGCGTTATGCCTTTGACAGCTATTACACTGCCGTAGTATCAAACATAATAGGAAATGTACTAAAATTGAGAACTGTCCCCAAGAGGGGAAGGAAAGGAATGAGGAAATGCTTTCTACTGGATTGGTATCGATTACTTTTAGGAAATTAAAGACAGATGAAATCATTGAATTGGTCAAAAAAGCTGGTCTTCAAGGGATCGAATGGGGAGGAGATATACATGTTCCTAATGGCGATTCGAAGACTGCACAAGAGGTTGGAGATGCTACAAGAAAGGCTGGGCTACAGGTTGCGTCATATGGCTCGTATTATAGAGTAGGTGCAAATGAGGATGTAGAGAAGTCTTTCAAGGATGTTCTCTTGTCTGCAGTTGGGCTAAGTGCACCAACAGTGCGGGTATGGGCTGGAAATGTTGGTTCGGATTCAGCGGATGAAGAGATTTGGGCAAAGATAGTGGAAGAATCTCGCTTTATAGCTGATATGGCGCAGGAACAGGGAATTAGTGTGTCTTATGAATATCATGGCAATACACTAACAGACACTACAGACTCGGCCCTTAGGTTACTCCAGGAAGTTAACCATCCAAATATTTATACATATTGGCAGCCACCGATAGATTTAGACTTTGACGATAGGATTAATGGGCTAAGAGTTGTAAAGCCCTGGCTAAGTCACATACATGCATTTCATTGGGTCAATAGGGAAAAATTAGAACTAGCCAAGGGTGAGAATGAATGGCGAAGATACTTGGAGGAAATATCAAGAGTTCCTGGTGATCGCTATGTTATGCTAGAATTTGTAAGGGATGATTCTCCTGAACAGTTCATAGAAGATGCTGAAACATTAAAGAGATTAGTAAATATTTGAGAGAATTGAGAACTGTCCCCAAAGGAAGTGTTGTTTTTTGAAGAGGAAACCGGAGCTATTGGCCCCTGCTGGAAGCTGGGAAGCCATGGTAGCTGCTATACAAAA
>JAAZEK010000455.1 GCA_012512335.1 Clostridiales bacterium
CCTTTCACTGTCTGAACCCAGTGAGTTTGGAAAGTGTAGTATTTTCAGCTGATATGAGCTTTAGTTTGATTCGTGATGGCAACAGCGACTGGAATATATTTATTATTTTATTGACTCCGTGATCAGTAACAAGAGTTATAGCACTATAGTGTTTTCTCCACTATTCATTCGTCGTACTATCTCTTTCATGCTTGCAGCCCTACCTACTGCCAAGCTGCTGTTTAGCCCATAAAATTTCAAGCAGGTATCTGAAGAAAGTATCTCCACGCCCTTTTCTGCTAAAGTACGAAGGTCCTTTAAAAGCTCCGAATCTTCTACTGTCAAAGCGACACCGCCATTTATAAAAATTATGCTTTTAGGATATGGCTTACACTGCCTCAAATGATAAAAATAGCTTTTCATCAAGGCCTTCCCTAATTCCTGCTCTCCACGCCCCAAGGTACAGCCACTAATCACAACTACTGAAACATTTGGCAAACTATACTTTTCTCCATCCTGTAATACAGTTTGGCTAAAATGAATTAAATATTCGCCACTGGATTCCTCCAAAAAGGAATTCATCTTATTATCTTCAGCCATGCTTTGGATTTCTCTGGCCTTCTCCAAACTATCCGTTACGGTAGTTATAGAACTAAAGCCCATTTCATTAATGGTCTTTTGTATGAGGGGCCATGATTGATTAGCTGTCATGCCTCTAATATCAATTTTGTGATCCATATGAAGCTCCTTTCAGCTTTTGTATGATGCAGCTGCCTCTACAAAAGCCTCAAATAATCGCATCATACGGGGATCCTCCAGCATCCGTTCCGGATGCCATTGAACCCCTATTAAAAAGGGGTGGCTTTCAGACTCTATTGCTTCAATTACTCCATCAGCAGCCCATGCTACAGGCTCCAGCCCATAGGCAAGATTTCGGACGGCCTGGTGGTGAAAGCTGTTAGTGTCAATTTGGTAGGTTCCTAATATCTGATGCAATCGTGATTCTTCTTTAATACTTACATGGTGATAAGGAGCCCATTTGGGAGCAGATTGAGAATGGCAAATTAAATCACCATCATTATACTGAGTCTTCAGGTCTTGATAAGCATCCCCACCAAGGGCAATGTTCATCAGCTGGACTCCCCTGCAAATTCCAAATATAGGCATTCCAGCTTCCACAGCAGCCTGACATATGGGCAATTCCAAATCATCACGGTGAGGATTAACTCTTCCAATGGCTACATGCGGCTCCTCTCCATAGTACCTGGGATGTACATCCTGACCTCCTGTCAACAATAGACCTTGTATCTTGGAAAGAATATCTGACATTCCTTCCACTGTAGTACAGCTAGATATAGGGGGTATTATTAGAGGTAATCCACCAGCCCGACAAATACCTTCCGCATAACTCGATTGTAATAGAAAATTGTCTACTTGCCAGTCATAATCGCAGGTAATTCCAATTATCGGCCTCATCAGCTCCAACTCCTATCTTGACATAAAATTACAATACTGATATTCAATTACATTACAGGAGATTTACTAGAACTTATTCAAATATTGATCTAATTCCCATTGATGAACCTGCATTTTATAGTCATTCCACTCAATTAGCTTGGCTTCGCGGAATCTATTATATGTGTGTTCCGACAGGGTTTCTTGTATTACTGAGTCTTTACTCAAGGCTTCCAGTGCACTGTGCAAATTATTAGGCAAGCAACTAATGCAATGAGTATCTCTTTCCAGGGCAGTCATCTCATAAATATTTCGGTTAACTGGGGGAGGAGGCGTAATCTTATCGCGAATGCCTTCTAAACCAGCTTTCAAGGTTACCGCTAATGCCAAGTATGGGTTACATGAGGGATCAGGACTTCTCAGCTCTACCCTAGTTGCACTGCCTCTTTTAGATGGAATACGAATTAATGGACTGCGATTTTGTGCAGACCAAGCGATGTATACCGGTGCCTCATAGCCTGCTACCAGCCGCTTATATGAGTTTACAAGAGGATTGGTAATAGCAGTTATGGCAGGTGCATGCATTAATAAGCCACCCATATAATTATAGGCTTCCTGACTAAGCTGGAGATCGCCATTTGGTTCAAAGAAAATATTCTCGCCATTTTTAAACAGCGATTGGTTTAGATGCATACCAGAGCCTGCCACCCCACAAATAGGTTTTGGCATAAAGGTGGCATGAAGGCCATGTTGCTTAGCGATATAGCGAACTACCATTTTAAATGTCATAACATTGTCGGCAGTGGTTAAGGCATCGTTATATTTAAAATCAATTTCATGTTGTCCTGGGGCTGTTTCATGGTGAGATGCTTCGATTTCAAAGCCCATATCCTCTAAAACCAGACACATTTCTCTTCGGGCACCTTCACCTCTGTCCACAGGGCCTAGATCAAAATAACCAGCCTGGTCGTGGGTAGTCATGGTGGACTTACCCTCAGAATCCGTATGGAACAAGAAAAACTCGGCTTCTGGACCCACCTGCATGGTATAGCCCATCTCCTCTGCTTCCTTTAATACCCGTTTTAGAGTATTTCGAGGACAACCAGTAAAGGGGGTACCATCGGAATTATAAACATCACAGATTAACCTGGCTACATGCCCTTCTTCTTTCGTCCATGGATATATTACAAAGGAACTGGGGTCGGGATAAAGAATCATATCAGATTCTTCTATACGCACAAAGCCTTCAATGGATGATCCATCAAACATGATTTCATTATCCAGAGCTTTGCCCAATTGCTTGACTGTAATTGCTACATTTTTTAAAGTACCGAAGATATCAGTAAATTGTAAACGAACAAATTGAACCTCTTGCTCCTTACATATCCTTAGAATGTCCTGTTTTGTATACTTTGCCATATTACACGCTCCCAGTTATCGAATTGAGTTAAATGAATCACTCTAATTATACCAAACATTGCATGAATTGCAATGCAGAGTAAAAACAGTAACTTTTAGCTGTTGTTATGGTTATTGTCATGGAGCACTTGGTCTATGACAATAACCAAAGCAAGCATGAATACTGGATCTTCCTCATCTGAAACATCTACTCCATAAGTATCAGACCAGGAAAACCATCGTTTAGAAACCTGAGCCACCTGAAGCCCATTTCGTAGAATAGAAAAATCCATAGCCCAAACATTGCCTTCAGCACGATAATCAGCTTGTGCTCCATAAATCTGAAACTTTGGACGTAATAAGCTAAACTCCTTTTTTACTGTGGCATATAGCTGGCCCATGTAGTAGATGCTATATTCTGGCAGGAAGCGAAATAGCTTCTGTTCAATATAGACTAGCTCGTTATCATTCATATCATAAATACGAAGCTTGTCTCCAAATGAAAACACTTTTCCCTTTACTTGATAGCAATCATATCCATTTTCATCACGAATTGTAAACTTATCTCCAAAAGAGAAAATTTTCTGTTTTATTGCAAACCTCATTCCTTTTCCCTCCTAATTTCCTTTTTATTTAAAATATCATTTCTAAGCTTGTCTACCTGTGTGTCCTGTATGAGTTCATCCCCATACCTGGCTTTTCCATATAGATTTTCCATCAGTACCGCTGTATCTTGCTCTAAGCTACCTAGATCAGTCATCTCCTGTATTGTTTCCTTTGGCGTTCGGTAACTACTGAAACGGAAACCTGAGTCAATAGCATGAAAAATCATTTGCCTGTATAGAAATCTCACCCTTTGGCGATTATCTCTTAACTGATTCCACTTAGGTTCTGAGCTTCGAATTCCTTCCCACCACTTACGAAGAGAATCAGCATAATTTTGTCTAATACTCTGCCAATCCAAAAGACTTTCCTTTTCATCATCATATTCATCTGATGTTCCACCTGACCAGTGACCAGCTTCCATTAGTCTCTTAATTTGGGCGATAATGAAACGCCAAAGCTTAATCAATTGCTTTGTGAAAAAGTAAATGGCGAACAAAAGCAAGGCTATTAGAAATATGGTTCCGATGATTTGAACCACCGCATCCCAGAAAGGTGACGGTGGCCTAGCTTCTGCTGGTGGGAGCTCAGGAGCACCATCTCCAGATGGGCCTTCCTGCCCACCACCTGTGGATTGTCTTAGTTCCATCAACTTTTGAATCACATACATAATAAATCGTACTATTGCTTTGACAGTATATAAAAAAGCATCCTTAATTGTTTGAAAGCCAGCAATCACAAGGCTAATCACTATGGTTATAACAATAAGAATTCTGTTATTCTTACGTACCACAGGCATGGAAGTAGAATCCTTCAATTCTTCTCGAGATGCCTCATTAATCAATTCTGAATTAGTCAACAGGAAAACAGTGGGTATTGTAATTAATCCTGCTATTAGAAGATACTGCTGAAAATCTTGTATAGCTATGATCTTTCCATACAGATAATAGAAAGCAAAATAAAGAGCTAATGATAATAAGCAATATATCTTGGAAAAAGAATTTATAAGAGGCTGCTCAGATACAAATACTCCCCTCCATCCTGATATAGCAATTAACAAACCATAAAAGACTGTAGCCAGAGTGCTTAGTTCAATGAAGAGAATTTTTGATAGTATAGCAAAGCCTAAGCCAATCAATAATGAGAAAAATAAGGAAATCATTCTATTTCGCTGGATGAGTAGCTTACGAATCAATGAGCCAAAAAGGTAAGAGGCTAGCAATAACCCACCAAAGAAAATAAATGGCAAGGGCATGAAAGCATATAAATATAAAGATAGTATGATTGGAAATAATATGGAAGTATCCATCCAAAGAGCTAGTATTGGAGTGAGAAATCTTAAAAGCTTATTCTTCATACAGCCACCTCACTTTGGGACTCAGGCTCTAGCATAATAAGGTCCACAGAATGACCTTTCCCACGTAGCCTCTGAATTTGCCCCTCCATTCGTTCCCCTACAAAGGCTGTTAATAAGAGAATATCCATTGGGCTGCTATCGTGTTCTAGCTCATCTTCTAAGAATGTAAAGAAAGTACAGCTTCTGGCTACCACCATCTTCGCTAAAACTTCAAATATATAGCTGAGCTGCTCTTGGCCTGGCCGGGGTTCTACGTAAATAGACTGTTCTTTCTTATCTATTTCATAGGCATTGCTCCCAAACCCTACGGGAATCCCATTCTCGATAGCATTTTGTGCAATAGTGGCGCTATAGGATATCCCTCGTTCTATAATATCCATATCAGTGACTGCGCCCCACATGGATTCGCTTAGGTCAATATTTAAAAGTATTAGAATTCTAGGGTCAGCGGTGTGGTCCAATTGATACACCTGAAATTCCCCTGTTCGAGCAGTTGCCTTCCAATTAATCCGATTTAAGGGGTCGCCGTATTTATATTCACGTACTCCAGAGATTAAGAAAGGATCTTCTAAAATCCATCTTCGTACAGTGACTTCCCCCATCCAACTATGAGATGGAAAGGGAATGTCCTCAAGAGGCAGTAGCTCAGGATAAACCAAAAGCTCGGAATCTACATGAAAATCTCGATACAATTCCTGAGCTCCAAATGCATCGCCACAGGTCATGGCAGCTGTAGACAGCTGATAAAAGCCTCGCTTTAGACAAAGTATCTTATGTCTTCTAGTAATGCCTGTAAATGGCATTAAGCTAAAAAAGCTCTTATGAAATTCATCATGCTTAATAGCCATATCCGATTGCTTGGTAAACTTTAAATAGGGACTCATTTTGGCCTCGATGCGCAGCCAAGGAATAGGCAGTAGCTTTCGATTCTGTATCACCTCTACCATTTCCACCTCTTCTCCTTCAAAAACAGCAGGCATATTAAAGGAGCGGGTATAGTTCAGTCCAGAAAGGCCCCATTTCCTGTATATTTGAGACTGTAAGACAATAATAACTACAATTATAAAAATGAACCAGGACAGGGACATTATAAATCCATTCCTTTTTTCATCAGATTCTCTTCAGAGGGAACTGGGGTATCTCGGAGAATTTGATCCAAAATTTGTTCGTTATAGTTTTCCTTTAGCCTTGAAGTATTCTTCAAAATTATGCGGTGACCTAAGGTAGGCTTCACCATAGCTTTGACATCGTCGGGTATTACATAGGATCGCCCTTTTAGAATAGCGCGAGCTTGAACGCATTTTAGTAGTGCTTGGCTTCCACGAGGGCTGACACCTAAAACAACATCGCTATGTTTTCGCGTTCTTTCAACTATATCCATGATGTA
>JAAZEK010000456.1 GCA_012512335.1 Clostridiales bacterium
TCATCAAACTCAATTAACTGAAACATTGGTCTCATAAATGTGCCTAAATCAATATTCTTTACATAAGTACCACTACCATGCCGTATATCGACTAAACCCATCGTGTTCAACTTCTTTAAGCTTTCGCGAATTGTAATTCTACTAACACCAAACATTTCACAAAGCGTAGGTTCGGGTGGAAGCTTATCTCCAGTTTTATATACGCCTCTTATGATAGATTCTTTTATTTGTTCAACAACTTGGTCGCATTTAGTTTTGTTGCTGATTTTAGCTACATATTTCATTTTATGTATCCTTTGCTATATTACCAATTGTGGTAATATCATATGATGACTTTATTATATAAATTAGTGGAAGAATAGTCAATCAATTATGGGAATAAATTTACTATTTAATGGACTTGAATAATTAATACTACGGGATTTTGTTTAAATTTCCTATATCTGTATTATATGCAAAATTTCCAATGTTCTCTTAACATATTCCTAATGTGACCTGCAACCTTCCTAATCAAAACAATGCTACTCTTAAAGTTAATTTCAGAAGCAGAAAGTGTTCAATATTTCAACTAATGAGCGGATAAAATGCAAAAAAATGCACAGTACTTGAAAAAATGAGCTCAAACAACTAAGTTTATTGGCGAAAAGTGCACACTAATTGAAAAATTGAACATATATTGCTAAATTGCCAGGTAATAAAGGCACAAAGCGCACATTAGTTGAAAAAATGAGCAGAATTAACCCGTTTAAGGCTCAGATACGAGTATACCCCACTTTTCCATATCATGAGCTCATAATAGCCGGCTCCATTGGATTTTATCATAGTATGAGTCTTATAATGTAAAAATAGAAACTGCAGAACTATAAATACATCAATCACAAGTTCTGCAGTAATTCTCATACTCAAAATATACATTCTTACTCTTTAACCCTCAGTATTCTATCATTGCATCAATGTCCGCTCTAAAGTGGATATGAAAAGGTAAACGTCCAACACTGTCTGTAGCTCATCTTCCTTTTCCTGTACCATTGTTTTTATCTCATCCCATAACTCTATAGCTTTTGTCTTTTCCTCTTTCATATTGGCTTCATATATCATAGCCAAGCGAATGCAAATTTGTTGATGGATTTCTAGGTAGCGCCAAGAATTTTGGATGCACTTATCACTGATGCCCATATTCCTTTCAATAATCGGAGCAAAATCTTTAATCACACTAATAATTGCCTGAGTAGTTTTTTCAGTTTCTTCTATTGTAGCTTCATCTTGTTTAAAGTCTTGGATAACTTGAAACAACTCTGATAACTTGGACAGGTATGCAGAAGCTAACAAGCCATCTTCCCCAAATGCTCCTCGGAAATATTCCTCTTGTATTGACTCGAAATCCAGCCCGCGATTCCATAGGGTTCTGCCCATTACATGCATCCCCAGCCCTGACGGGAAAAAGGCTCGCTGAGTCTGACAACTGACAAAACCATTTAAGCCGATATTTCTCAAGTTCTGTAAGTCCTTATGCAATATTTGGGCAATATTTTGATAGCCAGGGTCACTATAGTGAGCCCACATGTAATGGTAATCGAAATCAAAGCTATCTCCCTCAAATTTAGCTTGCCAAGCTTTTAAGAATGATAGATTTCCCTCCACACTGTTTGGAAATTTACACCTGTTTCGTTCAAAGGGTGGAATGGCTGGGATATCCTTATCCGTAGCAAAGGTACTCCTGTATGTTCTGGTAATTGGTGCATACATCATGGTGAAACGATCTGGATTGTTAATTTCTAGTTGTTGTGGTGGCCATAGCAGGTCCACATAGATTAAGA
>JAAZEK010000457.1 GCA_012512335.1 Clostridiales bacterium
CAGCCCGGCTGCTCGTGCACCAGCTGCAACTTCTAATATTCGTCCATGGTAGATGTAACCGCTGCGGTCAAATACTACCTGCTTGATACCCTTCTCCAAGGCCTTTTTAGCTGCAGCCTCACCTACGATTCTGGCAGCTTCTTTTTTGGTCTTGTCTGCAATCTGATCCTTTACTACTGGATCAAGGGTAGAAGCAGCTGCTAAGGTTGTTGCGTGTTCATCATCGATAATCTGTACATATATGTGGTTTAAGCTTCTATATACATTTAAACGTGGTCTTGCTGGTGTCCCAGAAATCTTTCTCCTGACTCTATCATGTCTTGCTTTTCTGGAGACATTTTTATCTTTCTTAGTAATCACCTAAGCTACACTCCTTCCCTTGTTATTTACCAGTTTTTCCTTCTTTACGGATAATTCTTTCATAGTCATATTTAATTCCCTTACCTTTATATGGCTCAGGCTCTCTTGTGCCTCTGACTTTGGCAGCCATAGCTCCAACCTTCTGTTTGTCAATTCCTTTGACAATAATTCGGTTTGGGGCAGGTACGTCAAACTCAACGCCATCTTCTTCAGTTATCTCTACAGGATGTGAATATCCAACTGTTAAAACTAGCTTCTTCCCTTGTTTCTGTGCTCTATATCCTACACCGTTCACCTCAAGGGTTTTCTCAAAGCCTTTAGTCACGCCATCCACCATATTGCTAACTAGGGAACGACTTAATCCATGAAGAGATCTATGGGGTTTGCTGTTGGATGGTCTTTCAACTTGTAATACGTTCCCATCAACAACAACACGTATATCTTTATGAATCTTCTGTGTCAATTGTCCTTTAGGGCCTTTCACTTCAACAATATTCTCATCGTTTACTGTAACGGTGACCCCACTGGGCAGCTCCACAGGAAGCTTACCAATACGCGACATATCTTTACACCGCCTTCCGTTATGCTGATTTCTATTTATGCATTTAACTTATTACCAGATGAAGCAAAGAACCTCTCCGCCTACACCTAGCTTACGAGCCTGCTTATCTGTCATTACACCCTTTGATGTGGAAATGATGGCGATACCCAGTCCACCTAATACCTTGGGAATCTCATCCTTCCGAGCATAAACTCTCAGACCGGGCTTGCTGATTCTCTTCAAACCACTGATAACACGCTCATTATTTGGAGCATACTTTAGAGTAATTTTCAACACACCTTGTAGGCCATCGTCAATTACGGTATATCCCCTAATTAAGCCTTCTTCTGATAATATATCTGCAATGGCCTTCTTAACATTGGAGGCCGGTACCTTTATTTCACCATGTTTTTCTACCAGTGCATTTCTTATGCGGGTTAACATATCCGCGATGGGATCTGTCATAACCATATCTTCTACCTCCTTCCAATCTCGACTAATTACCAGCTTGCTTTTCTAACGCCAGGTATTTGTCCTTTATATGCCAATTCTCTGAAACAAATTCGGCAAATCCCGAATTTCCTTAGTACAGAATGTGGGCGTCCACACAGCCGACATCTTGTATAGGCACGGGTTGAATACTTGGGAGCACGCTGTTGTTTAATCTTCATCGATTTTTTCGCCA
>JAAZEK010000458.1 GCA_012512335.1 Clostridiales bacterium
CTAAATCAGCCTTTACGGGCAAGAAGCCTTTACCTAAATCTTCAATCAGTTCCTGAGTTTCGCTTGTATCAGAACGGTATACACCTACTATGTCGGCTCCTGCTTGTGCCAGGCCTATGGCAATTCCTTGCCCAAGGCCAGTATTACAACCAGTAACAATAGCGATTTTTCCTGTTAAATTAAAACTATCAAGTATCACATCTAATCCCCCTTTGTCTCACTTACTAGATACATATTTCTATCTCTCTATCCCTAGTTCATGAATGATTCAAAGGCAATATCATGGAAAACAATATAATTATTGCTTTTCATCACAAATAGCATTACATCAGCTACATCATCAGCCTTCAAGAACTTTTCTCTGTTTACCTTTCTATCTCCCCAGAAACCAGTATCTGTACCTCCTGGGCTTAAAGTGGTGACTTTTATGTTATTCTCTTTGATCTGCATAGCCATTCCATCAGAAAACATATTTAAGGCAGCCTTGGCAGTGCAATATAATGGAGCATTGGGGTTAGCACGTTTCCCTGCCATGGAACTTACGTTTATTATCAGTCCGCCCGCCTCTGCATCTACGCATGGAATAAAGTGCTTGGAACACAGGAATGGACCCATTACGTTAATATCCATAGTTAAATTATATTGTTCCATGGTCATTTCTGATATTTTTGCTGGAATGCTTATTCCAGGTAAGTTTATGAGAATATCTATCTTGCCAAACTTATTTTTAACAGTAGCAAAAAAATCTTTAACCTCATCTTCTTTTGTCACATCGACTATATCAGAAACAACTTCGAGTCCCTTGTTAATTAGCTCCTGTTCAAGGCTTTTCAATAATTCAGGCTCATTTTTTGACGTTATACCAAGTCGCACTCCTTCGTTAGAAAGCTGCTTACAGATAGCCTGACCCATCCCTCCACTAGCACCAACTACAACAACAACCTTTCCCATTAAATCTCTCATGTATATCTTCTCCTTTTATATATAATCTTTAAAAATATCCGCCTTTTTTTACAACATCAGTTGGACTAATTCCTTCCTTAACCCAATTCCTAATTTCAACTTCATGACCCAGTATTTCCTCTGCTCTAAGCAATACCTCATATGCGATGTCACGAGGAATAATAAGCACACCATCAATATCACCAAAAACAACATCACCAGGGCTAATAAAAACATTCCCAACTTGAATAGGTATCTGATAACCAATCATTCGAAACCTTCCCATCATTCCATTGGAAGTACGGTATTTATTGAAAACAGGAAAGTTCTGATTTAGAACTAGTTCAGTGTCACGAACACCACCATCAATGACCGCCCCACGACAGCCCTGCCTCTTTGATGCTGCTGTCATAACCTCGCCCCATTGTGCTGACTCATCATCTCCGCTGGTATCCCAGACAACTACAGAATTATCATGAATTGCCTCTAACATCTGTGCTCTTTGTTCCATTTCATCCTCAATAATCAAATTCTTAGATCCCTTTACAGTAAATGCAATACCTGCTACTTTCATGTGATCCTTCAAGGGTAAAATGGTGTTAGGCAATGTTTGATAAAGTAGATTCATCTCCCTTAAAACATCATTTACAGCACCTGTGTATAAAGCTTCATATCTTTCACAGAGCTCTTGTTCATTTATAGGGAAGCTCTTAAGTTCCCTCATAGTACGTGACTCCTTTAAATTTTCCAAGTCAATAGCCATCCTCGTAACCTCCATAAGTAATTTATCATTACTGTTCGCACCAAAATAATAAATATATTTATCATTTTACTTATCAGTGAACAGTAACAATTTTTCTCTGCACCTGACATAATTATAATAATCACAATATTTTAAGTCCATTCAGTAAATAACAATTATTTGCACAAACTGTTTTTTTATATAGCTAGTATTATGGACATTAGTAAAATAAAAAACTATAATATAAATAACAACATGTAGTAAGGAGATAAGACTATATGGCAGATTATCCACTACTTAATGATTATAATTTCATAGTGTCTAATATAGGATATGTTATAGAAAGAGAGCCTAATACTGAGTGGAGTATAACGAATATGGCAAATCATGATTACTTTATTCTTGCTTATGCAACCCATGGAAATGCACATTATGATTTTAATAATTTGGAATATACTGTGAGCAAAGGAGATCTAATTTTCTTTTCCAAGGGATTTGTTCATTCTGCTTCAAGTTGCCCATCTAGTCCTTGGGCTTTTTCCTCTGTCGCATTCGATCTAGTATTTATAGAACCAGGTGAAAAAGAAAAATTTATTTCTTTAGCAAATAACATAATAAGCTTTAGCTCAAATGAGCTATTGCCGCTTTTTTCGGAGCTAAATCATTCCTGGATGGGAAAAGGACCAGGATACCTTATACAATGTCGTAGTATTGTAATGCAGATTCTCTACTTGTTAATTAAGGAGATGAATAGTAGCCTTATACATGTTCCCTATACTAATGTCATAAATGATATTATCAATATGATGCAAAGCAATTATTCTAAAACTTACTCCATTGAAGAGCTCGCTAATATGTCAGAGCTTAGTCAGTCCTATTTTCGCAAGCTATTCAAGCAGATAACAGGTCTTACTCCACTTAAATATCAGAGTCAGCTGAAAATTAATAAAGCAAAAGACCTACTCTTAAGTGGAGAATATAACGTATCTGAGACCGCTGTTAATGTAGGCTTTGATAATATATATTATTTTAGCCGTATGTTTAAAAACATCGTTGGTATAAGCCCATCCGTATACATGAAAAAATAATGTTGATACTGCCATACTGTTTATCAACATTAATACTGATTCTCTGTATCTCTGGGGTGAAATATAAAATAACTCAATTAAAGCTTTAGCGCACTTACAAATGCTTCAGCTGCTTTTTTTACCTTATCGAATTCCCCCTTGCTTGTCCATTCCGGATTTACAAGAGCAGTACCAATTCCTAAGGCATAGGCTCCATTTTTCATAAAGTCTGATGCATTTTCCAGAGAAACTCCGCCAACAGGCATTATTTCCACCTGTGGAAGAGGACCCTTTATATCCTTGATATATTTAGGTCCAAGCACTCTTGCAGGAAACACTTTAACCAGCTGTGCACCAGCCTCCCACGCTGTCAATATTTCTGTAGGAGTCAACACACCAGGGACTGCAAGCTTACTGTAACGATTGCAAGCTTCAATGACTCTGAGTGACAAAGTGGGCGAAAGTATAAAATCTGCCCCTGCTGTAATAGCGTTAACTGCATTCTCACTGTCTAGTACAGTACCTGCTCCAACCATCATTTTATCTCCAAAAGAATCCTTAACCTTTTCAATCATGCGAAGTGCACCAGTAGTATTCATGGTAATTTCAATTGCACGAATACCACCCTGGTACAAGGCTTCAGCTATCTCAATTGCAGCCTTTTCCTCCACACCACGAACAATGGAAACCAGCTTATGCTCTCCTAATGTTTTTAGAATATTAGCTACCATTCAGACACCACTCCATCCTCAGCACGCCACACTGGGTTCCTCCACCTATGACCCTGCTTTGCCATTTCTTTTACTTTTTCCTCGTTAATTTCTATTCCTAGACCTGGTGCTTTTAGTTTCTTAACATATCCATTCTCATATCCGAAAACTTTAGGATCTACCAGATAGTCCAATACATCTGATCCTTGATTGTAATGGATACCTAGGCTTTGTTCCTGTATAAATGCATTTGGTGTACAAAAATCCAGCTGGAAGCATGCTGAAAGAGCAATAGGTCCTAAGGGGCAATGAGGTGCTACTGCAACATCGTAAGCTTCTGCCATAGCAGCAATTTTTCTTGTTTCCCAGATGCCTCCTGCATGGCTTACATCAGGCTGTATAATGTCTACTGCTCCATCTTGGAGAATACTTTTAAAATCCCAACGAGTATACATTCTCTCTCCAGTTGCAATAGGAATAGTGGTATGTGTGCGAAGCTCCTTTAGTGCTTCATTATTTTCAGAAAGTACTGGCTCTTCAACAAATAGTGGTTTATAAGGTTCTAATTCCTTAATTAGTATTCTCGCCATGGTCTTATGGACTCGCCCATGAAAATCAATTCCAACGTCAATCCCGTAACCGATTTTCTCTCGAATAGCAGCCAGCCTTTCTACCGCGGCATCAATTTTAGAATAGGAGTCAATCCAGTTCATTTCATCCGTCGCATTCATTTTTAACGCTGTATAACCTGCTGCCATCTTTTCTCTAGCCTCTGCAACTACATTAGAAGGCTTGTCCCCACCAATCCAGCAATAAACCTGAAGCTTATCTCGGACAGCTCCTCCCAGTAATTCGTAAATAGGAACTCCAAGCCTCTTACCTTTAATATCCCAAAGGGCTTGTTCTATACCTGAGATAG
>JAAZEK010000459.1 GCA_012512335.1 Clostridiales bacterium
CTAGCATAAGAGAATAGTTTGTTATTTACCTGATAAGGGAATAGGGCTTTCTGCCTTACTTCAAACTCATCCTCTTGACCCATACTAGACCAAACGTCTGTATAGACTACATCCGCATTCTTAATAGCTTCTACAGGATCTTGTGTAACTTCTACAACTGAACCACACGCTAAGGCATTTTGCTTTGCCATAGTAACAATTTCTTCATTTGGCTCATAACCTGGGGAGCATCCTATG
Organism: Clostridiales bacterium; assembly: GCA_012512335.1. Lineage (GTDB taxonomy): Bacteria > Bacillota > Clostridia > Caldicoprobacterales > DTU083 > UBA5454. The sequence goes on from JAAZEK010000459.1 coordinate 238, forward strand.
GAAAAATCCATTCCTACTTTTGAACAAGCAATCATGAGGGAATGAGCCATATTGTTGCCATCTCCAAGGTATGCCATTTTCAAGCCAGCGAATTTACCTTTTTTCTCATATATAGTCATAAGATCAGCCAATGCTTGGCAAGGGTGCAACAGGTCAGTTAGGGCGTTGATGACAGGAATAGAACCATATTTCGCTAGATCATCCACATCACTTTGCTTGTAAGTGCGTATCATGATTCCATCAACATAGCGGGAGAGAACTTTAGCAGTATCTGAGATGGTTTCTCCTCTGCCGAGTTGGATATCGTTAGAACTGAGAAATAGACCTAATCCACCTAATTGATACATTCCAACCTCAAAAGATACTCTCGTACGAGTAGAGGACTTGGAAAAAATCATTGCTAGAGTTTTTCCCTTCAAGATTGGATGAGCTATATTATTTTTCAGTTCATCCTTGAGCTTAAGGCTTAAGGCAAGAACTTGATAGATTTCATCTGCGCTATAGTCCTGTAATCCTAGAAGATGATTTTGGCTAAATGGCTTTTCAACTATATAATTAAATAAGTCTAATTTTTTATCTGTAATCATAGTGTGTCTTCCTTCCTTTTTTGAGTAAATATTTCACTCAGGGCTTCCAATAGCTTCTGAATTTCCTCTTCCTTTATAATCAACGGAGGAACAAATCGAAGGGTGTTGTTCCCGGCACAGTTAATAACAAATCCTTTTTCCAAAGCTAACCCAACAATCTGCTTACCAGGAATCTTTATATCCAGCTCCATACCTATTATTAAGCCAATTCCCCTTACATCCTTAATAAAGGAGAATTGTTGCTGGAGCTTTTTCAGCCCCTCTTTTAGGTACTGACCATTACTTAAAACCTTATCCATAAAGCCAGCTTTTTGAAGGGTCTCAACGACTGCTAGACCAGCAGAGCAGGAAAGTGGATTACCTCCGAAGGTTGAGCCATGGCTTCCAGGTGTTAAAACATCAGCAGCTTTACCTTTTGCCATTACAGCACCTATGGGAATTCCACCACCTAAACCTTTAGCAAGAGTTATTATGTCAGGATCAATTCCATAATTTTCATATCCGAACCATTTGCCAGTTCTAGCTATACCTGTTTGTACCTCGTCTATAACTAAAAGCAAGTTTTCTTCTTTACACAAATCTTGCAATCCCTTGATATATTCCTGTGTACCCTCGATAACACCACCCTCACCTTGAATAACTTCAACCATAATAGCGGCGGTTTCAGGGGTGACTGATGCTTTTGCAGCATCCAAGTCATTATAGGGCATATACTTAAAGCCCTCGGGCATAGGAAGGAAGGGCTTTTGATATTTTTCCTGTCCAGTGGCTGCCAAGGTAGCAAGGGTTCTTCCATGGAAAGAGTTATATGTAGTCAGTATCTCATATTTATGCAGGTTTTGATCACTGAAATATTTTCTAACCAATTTAATAGCAGCTTCGTTTGCCTCCGCACCGCTATTGCAGAAAAAGACTCTGCCACCATTATTCAAATCAGACAATAACTTAGCTAGCTTTGCCTGAGATTCAATATAAAATAGGTTGGAGCAGTGGAGCAATTGCTCGGCTTGATCTTTTATAGCCTTAACAAGCGTGGGATGGCCATAACCTAGTGAGTTAACAGCGATACCAGCAAGAAAATCAAGATAAGCTTTTCCGTTTGTATCATATAGAACAGAGCCTTCTCCATGAGTAAACTGAACCGGAGTTCTGCTACCGAAAGTATTCATATAGTACATTTCATCTAATTTTATGGTTTCCTGAAGGGTCATTGGTCTTCCTCCCTTTAACTTTACATTTAATGTAACATTTAGCGTTACATTTTCCACTTGCTCATAATTATACATTATAATGAATAAAAATGCAACATAAAAAGTGAACTTGTTTTGCTTTTTTCAAAACATCAAGCTATCTGGTCAGAGTGAGCAAAATATGTAGTTTTGCATGAAAATGTTTTGTAAAAGCAAGTATTTCAGGCTTAAATGAGCAGAATATCGACTTGTGCATGGTTATTAGGAAATAAATGCCATAAAATCATTAAATAACACTACACAACTAGGTATTTTGCTCATAAAAGACGATATTATCTGTGATCCTTCTTTTTAAATGAAGCGGGCATTCCGTTGATGGCCCATAGGCATAGTAGAAATAATGAGAAGCCAAGGAAGACTGATATGATCATATTTAACAAACTAGGTGTTTCAAAGCCAGCTAGTATGCGGTAGATAGTGGCAATGGAAAAGCCCATAAGCAGAGCAGCGAAGCCAGGCTTTAGGACCCACTCTATAAAACGAAAAGACATCTTTGTTGATTTCAACACCGTGGCCAGATTGGCTGTTGATACGACTAAGGCACTTAGGAAAAAGCCAATTAGTATGCCCCAAATGCCAATGTTAGGGTTAGCTAGAAGAAAATAGGTACATAGTAGCTGTATCACACTGCCTATCATAAAGTGTATGGCAGCTCTTGTTTGTTTGCCAAGACCATTTAATATGCCACTGCAGGTATGCTGAATGGCATTAAACACAAGACAATATGAAAGAGGAATAATAAAAGTACCAACAAGAGGTTGCTTATATAACAAGTCACCGATAGGCTGGCCCAAGGAAGCTAATAAGGCGGAGGAGGGAAATGCGATGATACAAGTCAAATGTATGGCTTTGTTGATTTTATCCTGTATGTCATCCCATCTTTTCATTGCCATACTTTCAGATAAATTAGGTATGATCACCACAGTCAAGGCATTAGTAATGGCGAACGGCAGGTACATGAGTGGTAAAACCATGCCCGATACTATACCGAAAAGCCCTACAGCATCTTCGCGAATCATTCCGCTTGCCATAAGTCTTTGAGGAATGAGAATAGCATTGGCTGCTAACATTAAAGAATTAATCAGTCTGGTTGATGTAATCGGCAGGGTAATGGCAGCAATAGAACCTGCTATTTTTCTCATGCTATCTGTTTTGACTGAACTCCTTGAGTTAGACTGAGAACCAGAACGCAATTCCTTTTTAAATTTGCTGTAGCGCTTATGCAAGAATAATAGACTTGATATTTCACCAAACACCGTAGCCAGCATAACCAGCATCGCGGCTAAAGCAAAATTATCTTTAGGTGCAAACCAAAAGATAAGCCCAACAGCTATGGCCATTCTTGTTAGTTGTTCTATAATCTCAGATAGAGCAGGCGGATGAATATTTTTTTGTCCGTAGAAGAAGCCTTTTAAAGTAGCTCCCAAACCTATGAAAATAACACAGGGAAAGAGTACGAAAAGTGCTAACTTCGTTCGCTCATCCTTAATAATAACCTGGGAAATGAAATCCAGGTTGGAAAGTCCAATGACAGCCAATGTGGTAGCAGTAATTGTAACTATGGAAAGCGCTACCGTCATAGTTCGGCGCATTCCTAAAATATCATGCTTTACGTTTTTTTCTGAAATCAGACGGGAGACAGCAATGGGGATCCCCGAAACTGTTAAAGTTATAGCGATATGGAATACTGGATTAACCAGTTGAACCAAGCCCATACCTTGGGGACCGATCATTCTGCTTAAAAAAATGCGATAGGCAAATCCCAGTATACGAACGATAAGATTAGCAATAGATAAAACCATAGTTCCGTAAAGCATGGACCGAGTATTGATTTTCAAAATAAACAGCCTCCGGGAAAAGAATTTTATAAGTTACATAGCTAAGTTGTCTTATACATTCTATTACCAGAGGCATGTTAATTAGAAGTATTTCAGTTCATGCACCCCAACAATATCTGTCATCCTGTATAAACCAAAGTTACAGCCTCATAACAAATAAAGATTCTTCACTACGTTCAGAATGACACGATAATACGTTCAGAATGCCCTATATGTTAGGATAGTTGTCGTAGGGAGAAATAGTGTATATATAGAAATAAGATAACAGGTAAATAAGTTTACTACTCTTGAATAGTCACGAGTATATATCAAGCTGTGACCATGGTCCCGATCCCCACA
>JAAZEK010000460.1 GCA_012512335.1 Clostridiales bacterium
AAGAGGGTATCCCAGGTCTTTTCTTACCTTAGGAGTCTCAATTAACACTTCATCAAGTCTGTCCATAGCATTTTGCGCCTTTAGCTGCGAAATCAAGTTGGACAACATGCCTCCAGGAATCTGGTAAACCAGAGCATCGGTTTCAACACCCATAACGAAGGGATCCATCTCGCCTGATGCAACATATTTTTCTTTTATGGGTTTGAAATGATCATTAACTTCCTTCAATAGAGCATCATCAAGACCTGTGTCGTAGCCTGCTTGCTTCAATGCATAGTTAAGGCTTTCTGTTGCTGGCTGTGAGGTTCCATTGGAGAAGCTAGAAATAGCACAATCGATACCATCGCAACCTGCTTCTACAGCCTTTACATAGGTAATAGGCCCTAAGCCAGTAGTGGAATGTGTATGAAGATAAATAGGAACTTTAACGGTTTCTTTTAATGCCTTGACCAAGTCGTATCCATCCTGTGGTCCCATAATACCTGCCATATCTTTAATGCAGATAGAGTGGCAGCCCATTTCTTCTAGCTCTTTACCCAACTGTGTGTAGTTTTCCAGATTGTGAATAGGGCTAGTGGTGTAGCAAATAGCTCCCTGTACGTGTGTATTACGCTTCAACGCTTCATCTACTGCAACTTCTATATTGCGGAAGTCATTTAGTGCGTCAAAAATTCGGAATATGTCCATTCCGTTGTCGGCTGCTTGAGCAACAAATAATCTAACAACATCATCGGGATAGTGTTTGTACCCCAAAATATTTTGCCCTCGAAGCAGCATCTGTAATTTAGTGTTTTTTGCTTTGTCCTTAATTTTTCTCAGTCTTTCCCAGGGATCCTCACTCAGATATCTGAGACAGGAATCAAATGTAGCGCCTCCCCAGCATTCCAGAGAATGATAACCAACCTTATCCAAAGTCTCCAATATTCCTTCAAAATCGGAGAAAGGCATTCGAGTGGCTATCAAAGATTGGTTAGCGTCCCTTAGAACGGTTTCACTGATATGAACCTTCTTCAAAATATATCAACTCCTTAAAAAATTTCTTATTTCAGGTGAAATATGTTTTAATCCAGCTTGTTTTATATTATATATAAATAGGACGAAATAATTCAAAAATGAAGCTTCTCACCCTAAAAACCGACGAAATTTTTGAAAACAAATCCTACAGTATCCTTTTTATTGTCGAAAAATAGCCCATATTCACCTATTTATATCATAGCATAAAACATAAAGTATGTAAATAATTTAACAAAGATTTGTTTATGCAGTTTGTTTCAACAGTTCGTATACTATCATATATCGTTCACGAAAAAAACTATCCTTTAACATAACGAAATTAAATTCACGCTGTTCAGAAAATCCAGGTATATTAATAAGAGAAAGACTTCCTTCTTCAATTTCCTTTTTTCCCGCCACTTCAAACAAAAATGTTATGCCTAAGTCATTTGAAACCATTTTCTTAATAGCTGCCATATTTCCTATTTCAATCATCTTCTCAAAAGCGTTGAGCGTATAATTCTTTTTATGCAAAATGTTTTCGAAGATTTCCCGTGTACCTGATCCTCGTTCTCGCAAAATCAGTCGGCTTTTTGTAATCTCCTGAAAACTCACTTCCTGATTTGCAAGCTCTGATTTAGGTGAGCAAACAGGAATAAACTTTTCAATGCTAAAAAGGGTAGAGTCGAATTCCGATTTATCAAATAACCCTTCCACAACAATAAAATCTAAATCGCCATTGTTAAGCCGTTCAAGAAGAACTTGGGTATTCGCAACAGACATATGAATTTTCATTTCCGGATACTTTATTAGCAAACGGGACAGAATCCCAGGCATAACATATTCACCAATAGATAAGGTTGCTCCAAAGGTAAACTCCATTGTGTCTGTTTGAACAGAAGAGATATTTTCTCTAAAATGTTTCGAATCCGAAAAAACTGTTATTGCAAACTCTTTTAATAACTCCCCTTGATGCGTAAGCTTCGTTTTTCTGTTTGTTGTATCTATAAGCTTACATCCATAGAACTCCTCAAGGTATTTTATATGTTGCGATACTGCAGGTTGCGTAATATGCAAAAGTTCTGCCGCTTTAGTAAAACTGTTGCAAGTTGATAAAGTAAGGAATGTTTCATGTCTAAAATCAAGCATATTAAACTCCTTGTTATAAGATTGTCTAATGGTATCATTAGAAATTATAATTTTATCTTATCATATTAACATGCTAGAATCAATACAGATGAAAATTTATTCAAACGAAAGGAATATAACTTAAATGAGTCAAGTTAAAAAGTACTTACCAGGAATAATATTGTCCGGAGGAATAGCTGCTGTAGCCTATATAATTAGCTCCTTTGTTCCTGCCGGCATTCTCGGAGGAACACTGATCGCGCTAATTCTTGGGATGCTTTTAAATCCACTGCTTAGCCGATATGAGATCTTTGAATCTGGAATCAACTGGACCTCCAAAAAGATTCTGCGAGCCGGAATTATCTTTGCAGGAATCACATTAAGCTTTTCACAAGTAATACAAGCTGGAAAATATGCTCTGATACTAATGTTCTTCACTCTTACAACTTCCTTTGGGGTAGGTTATGTGTGTAGTAAGGTTTTTAAAATAAACTGGAAGCTAGCCAGCCTTCTTTCAGTCAGCACTGCTATTTGCGGTGGAACCGCTGTGGCAACGCTGGGGCCCACCATTCGGGCAAAAAATCGAGATGTCGCTTACGCAATATCCGCTACTTTTATTTTTGACCTTATAACCGTAATTGCCTTCCCCTGGATAGGTCGACTTTTGGGCCTTGGCGATACCGGATACGGGCTTTGGATAGGCACATCAGTTAACGATACATCATCGGTTGTTGCTGCAGGTTATGCATTTTCCGATGCTGCAGGTTCCCTGGCTACAATTGTAAAGCTTACCAGGACACTTTTCATAGTGCCTATTGTACTTGCCTTCTCATGGATATACGCAAGAAAAGAACCACAATCGGAACACACTACCAAGGTTGATATAGGTAAAATATTTCCTTGGTTTATTCTCGGATTTATCGCTGTAGTCAGCATAAGAAGCACAGGGTTTGTACCAGATAATATCGTTTCTGGAATATCATTTCTGTCAAAATTCTTTTTATCAATGGCCTTGGCAGCAATCGGATTGAAGACAAGCCTTAAAGAAGTCGCTGGTGTTGGTATAAAGCCGATGATTGCAGGAGTTATAATAGACATATCAGTAGTTATTGTATCTTTATTTGCTCAGGCGGGGATACTGCACTATATAAAGTGAAGCTCTCCCTCTACCACTAAGGTTCACAGGATATAAGCTTCTAAGATGATCCCATTGAGGGCGCTACGTTATCCCTCATATCGTAGTGCTTCAATGGGATGTTTTTTAGCAGCTTTATTAGCTGGATACAGCCCAAAAATTAAACCTATTGCACTAGAAAATCCTACCGCCAGAGTAACTACATCTATGGAAATATTGAAGCTCATCAAATCTCCTGCAACAATAGATACTATCTGCAATATTACCCATGACAGTAGTAACCCAAAAATACAACCCAAAATACTGATAACCAAAGCCTCAATCAAAAATTGCATCATGATGCTACCACGTCCTGCGCCGATAGCCTTGCGAATGCCTATTTCACGGGTCCGCTCCGTCACAGAAACCAGCATAATATTCATAATTCCAATACCGCCTACCAAAAGGGAGATTGCAGCTATACCACCTAGCAGTAATGTCAGTACACCAGTGACTGTGTCCATTGCATCAGCGATGCTGGACATATTAATAATAGAGAAAGCATCTTCATCT
>JAAZEK010000461.1 GCA_012512335.1 Clostridiales bacterium
GAGTTCCAAGATAGACTCTGCTTTGGAACTGATATGTGTTTTGTAGGGATGCCTGTTCCATTACCAGAATTGCTTATTAGCTGGAGAGATGAAGGTAAAATCAGTGATAGTGTTTTCCAGAAGGTGGCACGAGAAAACGCAATTAGAATATTTAATATTTAATTTTGATGTTGATATAAAGAGGAGGTCTGTATCTGCATCCATTGATGATGCTTTTAAAGGCTTGTTTTTTTATAACAAATTTTTTAAGATATATGTTATAATTAATACTTATAATGATAATGTATAAATATTTATTTTTTTGTATAAAGGAAAAGAAAGGACTCAACTGGGATGCCTATAACAGATTTACTTGCTCGAAATGCAGAATTATACGGAGATAATATTAGTCTTGTTGAACTAAATCCAGAGATTCAGGAGCGTAGCCCTGTAACCTGGAAAGAATATGAACTTATTCAACCCGCCACCTCAACCATTTATCGACGAGAGATCAGCTGGCGTGTATTTGAAGAGAAAGCAAACCGTTTTGCTAATTTTCTGCTTTCGCGGGGAATACGAAAAGGCCACAAGGTGGCTATTTTACTGATGAACTGTCTGGAGTGGCTTCCCATATATTTTGGCATACTAAAAACTGGTGCTTTGGTAGTACCTATGAATTTTCGGTACACAGCCGAAGAAATAAAGTACTGTCTCAATTTAGCTGAGGTAGATGCCCTTGTCTTCGGGCCAGAATTTGTTAGCCGTGTAGAAGAAATATGTGGGCAGGTAGCAAAGGTGGGTATGCTCCTATATGTTGGAGAGACTTGTCCCGCATATGCAGAAAGTTATGATCGATTTACAGCTAACTATTCCAGTACCGCTCCATCTATTCCCATTACTGATGAGGATGATGCGGCCATTTACTTTTCTTCTGGTACTACAGGCTTCCCAAAGGCAATATTGCACAAGCATAGGAGTCTCACTCACTCGTGCAAGGTTGAACAAAATCATCATATGCAAACCGAGGATGATATTTTCTTATGTATACCACCTCTGTATCATACTGGTGCAAAAATGCATTGGTTTGGCAGTTTGCTGTCAGGAAGTAAGGCAGTTATACTAAGAGGCGTTTCTCCAAAGTGGATACTTGATGCTGTATCTCAAGAAAAATGCACTATTGTCTGGCTACTTGTTCCTTGGGCACAAGATATCCTGGATGCACTTGATAGAGGTGAACTTCACTTATCTAATTATGATACTTCCCAATGGAGGCTTATGCATATTGGTGCTCAACCAGTGCCACCAAGTCTTATCAAACGATGGATGACTTATTTTCCCGACCATCTGTATGACACTAACTATGGATTGTCTGAATCTATAGGGCCTGGCTGTGTACATTTAGGGATAGAAAACATTCACAAGGTTGGTGCCATAGGTATACCAGGCTATGGATGGGAAACTAAAATAATACTAGAGGATGGAAATCAAGTAAGCAATGGTGAGGTAGGGGAATTGGCTGTTAAGGGTCCTGGATTAATGGAATGTTATTATAATAATATAGAAGCTACAGATGCAGTTCTCCATGATGGATGGCTTTATACTGGAGATATGGCCAAGCAAGATGAAGATGGGTTTATTTATCTAGTAGACAGAAAAAAGGATGTTATTATCAGTGGTGGCGAAAATATTTATCCAGTTCAAATAGAAAATTTCTTGATGACTCATGACTGCATTAAGGATGTAGCGGTAATTGGTTTGCCAGATAGACGTCTAGGAGAAATTTCTGCGGCGATTATAGAATTGAAGCAAGGTCATGTCTGCACTGAAGATGAAATGAAAGAATTCTGTAATGATTTACCGCGTTACAAACGTCCACGAAAATTTATCTTTGCGTCTGTACCACGAAACCCAACTGGGAAAATTGAAAAGCCAGTTCTAAGAGAGCGATATGGAGGATCCAACCTGGTCGCAGCACAGAACAAGGGGTAATACAGAGCTATGAATACAACAAACCAGGAAGGATTGAATATATTATGAAAAAACTCATGCTAGGAAACGCTGCCGTTGCCCGAGGCCTTTACGAAGCAGGCTGTGGTTTGATCTCCAGCTATCCCGGAACCCCCAGTACTGAAATCACTGAGGAGGCCGCTAAATATGATGAAATGTACAGCGAATGGGCGCCTAATGAGAAGGTAGCTGTCGAAGTAGCTTTTGGTGCATCCCTGGCAGGAATGCGTAGTTGCAGTGTTATGAAACATGTTGGGCTTAATGTAGCAGCTGATCCTTTATATACCGCCTCATATACAGGAGTAAATGCTGGGATGATAATCGTTGTAGCTGATGATGCAGGAATGCATTCCTCACAAAACGAGCAAGATTCTCGTCATTATGCCATAGCTTCCAAAGTACCAATGTTAGAGCCATCTGATAGTAGTGAAGCTCTTGAATTTGTGAAAAACGCTTATGATATTTCCGAGCAATTTGACACGCCTGTATTGCTTAAGATGTGTACCCGTATAGCTCACTCTCAAAGTGTAGTAGAAACAAGCGAGAAGGTAGAGTTACCAGTAAAGCCATATGAAAAGAATATTCCTAAATATGTTATGATGCCTGGGAATGCTAAGCGTAGACATCCATTCGTAGAACAGCGTACACGGGATTTAATTGCTTATGCAGAAACAACAGCTTTAAATCGTGTTGAGCTGGGTGATACCAAGCTGGGCATCATTACCTCATCAACATCCTATCAATATGCACGTGAGGTTTTTGGGGAAGAAGTATCCATCCTGAAACTAGGTTTAGTTAATCCACTTCCAGTTAAGCTCATCAAGGATTTTGCTGAAAAAGTCGATAAGCTAGTAGTAGTTGAAGAATTGGATAGCATTATAGAAGACCATTGCAAGCAGATTGGCCTCGATGTTACTGGTAAAGACCTTTTCCCATTAGAGGGTGAGTTTTCACAGAGCCTTATCGCAGAAAAATTAAATATGCCTGTAACCACAGGTATTAAATTAGATGATGATATTCCTCAAAGACCACCGGTTATGTGCGCAGGATGTCCACATCGTAGTATGTTTTATGCTTTATCAAAAAATAAAGTAACTGTGATGGGGGATATAGGTTGTTATACCTTGGGAGCAGTTGCACCCTTAAGTTCTATAGACCTTGCACTTTGTATGGGTGCATCCGTTAGCTCAGTTCATGGTTTTAACAAAGCTCTTGGTAAGAGCAGTGAGGGTAAGACAGTGGCTGTTATAGGGGATTCTACATTTATGCATTCCGGTATGACAGGTTTGGCCAATATTGCCTATAACCAAAGCAATTCTACCGTTATAATCCTAGATAACTCTATCACCGGTATGACAGGTCATCAACAAAATCCAACAACTGGATACAACATTAAAGGAGATCCTGCTGGAAAAATTGATTTAGAAAAGCTTTGTATGGCTCTAGGAATTAGGCGTGTTAGAGTGGTTGACCCATATGACCTAGATGCCTGTAATAATGCAGTAAAAGAAGAATTAGCTGCTGATGAGCCATCTGTAATTATTAGTCGACGACCTTGCGTATTATTGAAACATGTGAAGAATAATCCTCCACTTACCATTGATGAAGATAAGTGTAAGAGTTGTAAATTATGTATGAAGCTTGGATGCCCGGCAATCAGTATGAAGGATGGAAAAGCAACTGTAGATGCCACTTTATGTGTTGGATGTAATGTCTGTGAGCAATTATGCGCATGTAATGCGTTCCAAGCTTAGGAGGATGTAATGATGACAAAAAATATTATGATTGTAGGTGTAGGTGGTCAAGGTTCACTCCTGGCCAGTAAGCTTTTAGGACATTTGCTAGTCAATCAGGGCTACGATGTGAAAGTATCTGAAGTCCATGGAATGAGCCAAAGAGGTGGTAGTGTGGTAACCTATGTACGCTTTGGTGACAAGGTTTATTCCCCTGTTATAGATAAAGGTGAAGCAGATGTAATTGTATCTTTTGAAGTGTTGGAAGCAGCCCGATGGCTGGAATATCTAAAACCAGGTGGACGAGTAATTGTAAACACCCAACAGATTGATCCCATGCCTGTTATAACTGGTGTTGCCGAATATCCGGAGCAATTAATTGAGAAGATGGATGCTCTGGGAGTTAAAATAGATGGTGTAGATGCACTACCCTTGGCAGAGGAAGCTGGTTTTTCAAAAGCAGTCAATATAGTGTTGATGGGGCGTTTATCCCGTTATTTTGATTTTTCAGTTGAAGCATGGGAAGAGTCTCTTATCGCCTGTGTACCTGCAAAAGCCAAGGAAATCAATTTGAAGGCCTTTACCCTAGGTAGAGCTTAATTTAAAAGAGAGGGAAATATCTTATATGAGTTATCGCTATTATGAATCGGAATTGGAAACCATGCCGGTTTCAGATATCAAAGATCTGCAAATTGAACGTTTGAAGAAACAGGTAGCCCACGTATATAGTAATGTTCCTTATTACAAGAACCTGATGGATGAAATTAGCTTGAAACCAAGTGATATCAAAGGTGTAAATGATTTGCATAAGCTTCCATTTACCTATAAAAAAGATCTACGGGAAACCTATCCTTATGGCTTGTTTGCAGTTCCCATGCGTGATGTAATACGTCTACATGCTTCTTCTGGTACTACAGGAAAACAGATTGTAGTAGGATATACAAAGGAAGATCTTGATGTCTGGGACGAAATCGTAGCTCGTCAGCTTGTTGCTGTGGGTGCTGATGTAGATGATATTATCCATGTAGCCTATGGATATGGACTTTTTACCGGGGGTCTAGGTTTACATGGAGGTGCGCAGCGATTAGGAGCGTCTACAATTCCTGTTTCTTCTGGAAATACAAAGCGCCAGATTACTATTTTACAGGATTTCGGATCTACTGTGCTGTGTTGTACTCCTTCTTATGCAGCCTTTTTAAGTGAAACCCTTTACACTATGGGGCTTACAAAAGATGATATCCACCTTAAGGCAGGAATTTTCGGCGCTGAGGCATGGACAGATCAAATGCGACGAGACATCGAAGAATCTTTGGGAATTAAAGCCTATGATATTTATGGTCTTACTGAAATCATGGGGCCTGGAGTAGCTTATGAGTGTTCAGCCCAATCAGGTATGCATGTTAATGAGGATCATTTTATAATTGAAACAATTGACCCAGACACTGGAGAGGTGCTTCCTGAGGGTTCACAAGGTGAATTAGTGTTTTCATGTATTACAAAGCAAGCATTCCCGCTTTTGCGCTATCGTACTAGAGATATCGGTGTAATCTTTCGTGAGACTTGCTCATGTGGTAGGACATTTATAAAAATGTCCAAACCTCGAGGTAGAACAGATGATATGATAATAATCCGTGGTGTTAATGTATTCCCATCACAGATAGAGGCTGTCCTAATGGAACATGGTTATCCATCCCATTACCAGATTATTGTGGATCGTATAAACAATATAGACACCATGAATGTAAATGTAGAGATGTCCCTAGAACAATTTTCTGATACAGTTCGGGTGCTTGAAGGAAAAGAGCAGGAGCTTACTGATGCATTGAAATCCTTGTTGGGTATTACTGCTAGGGTGCATCTAGTTGCACCTAGAACGATTGTACGTAGTGAGGGTAAGGCTATTCGTGTCATTGATAACCGAAAATTATTTTAAATTAGTAAACGGAAAGGAGCAATATCATGGCTGTAAAGCAGATTTCTGTATTTCTGGAAAACAAGCCCGGACGCTTGGCTGAGTTAACCGACATTTTATCCCAGCAAAAAATCAATATTCGTGCTCTGTCCATTGCGGATACCAAGGATTTTGGTATTCTCCGTCTTATTGTAGACGATCCTGACAAAACAGGTGAAAAATTGCGTGAAGCAGAATGCATTTTTACGGTAGCTCCAGTACTAGCAGTGGCTATCCCTGATGAACCAGGTAGCCTTTCCAATATCCTACATATACTTGCTGATAATGACATCAATCTTGAATACACCTATGCCTTTATCACAAGAGAAGTGGAATGTGCATATATGATTTTGCGAGTAGAGGACAATGAGGCCACCTCTGCTGTTTTAGCTGAGCAAGGCTTTAAGTTGGTCAGTCAGGAAGAACTTTTTTCTCTATGATACCTAAGCAAAGCAAAGCAAAACAGAATTTGATTTACAATACAAAAAGAGCTGACATTTCAGCTCTTTTGTTATATAAGTACCTCGTACTACCCACATCAAATATCAAACAATACATCTTTCTTCAATCCCCTGAATACCTCCAAAACACGATCTATCTGTGAATCTGTATGGGTAGCAATGTAGCTTGTTCTCAGGAGATCACTGCCCACTGGTACTGCAGGGCTGATAGAGACATTACAGAATATTCCTCGATCAAATAAATATTCCCAAGCGGCTATGGTCTTGTCTCTGTTGCCAACCAATATAGGGATGATAGGCGTTTGGCTTCCACCAGTGTTATAGCCCATGGAGTTTAGTTCACTACGAACTTTATCTGCAATCTTATGCAGATTTTTAATTCTACCTTTTTCTGTCTTCATAATTCGTAGAGATTCAAGAACAGTGGCTACAGATGCTGGAGGTAGACTAGCTGTAAATATAAATGATGGACAGGTGGCCTTTAGGAAGCGAATTACATCTTTAGATGATGCAGCAAAACCGCCTACACATGCAAAAGACTTACTAAATGTTCCTGTTAAGACATCAACACTGTTTTCAAGTCCATAATATTCTTCGGTACCACGACCGTTTTCACCTAAAACTCCTATACTGTGAGCATCATCTACGATGACTGAAGCACCATATTTTTTAGCCAGACGATGGATTTCCGGTAGATTGCATATGTCTCCAAACATACTGAATACTCCATCTGTTATTATGAACCGTTCTTTCTTGGAATCGGAAGATGCTAGGAAATTTTCAAGGCCTTCCATATCGTTATGATGGTACCTTTTCATTGGTGCCCTAGACATAAGACAACCTTGAACAATACTTGCATGGTTATCACGATCGCATATTAAAACATCATCAGAAGCAACTATAGTGGAGATAGTACCTGAATTAGAGAAGAAACCAGTACTAAAAACAATAACAGCTTCTTTACCAAGGAATTCTGCCAATTCATGCTCAAGCTGCTCATGTAGATCCAGATTCCCGTTTAGGAGCCGGGAACCAGTGCAACCTGTTCCATACTTCTCTACAGCTTTTATTGCAGCTTCCTTGACTTGTGGATTACTAGTCAAGCCTAGATAATTGTTTGATCCGATCATTATCTTTTCCTGACCTTGAATCATTACGGTTGCATCGCTACCACCTTCAACTACCTGCATGAAAGGACAACGATCCATATTATTTTCATAATAGTCATACAATTCCTTCATGCGAAAACGATTTGAAATATTCATCCCATAGCTCCTTTAAAAAAATAATAAAATAGATAAGTTCAAATAAAATTGTGTTATACATGACCTTTAATATATTCGGTAAATAATAGGTTTTTCCTTCTTAAAACCAAAATGAAGCTCCATGTAATATTTCACTGTCAAAAATGTTTCACTATAACAAATTCGTGAGATGTGATAAAATACATAAAAATGTTTTAATAATGAAACTGAGGTGTGCTCCTTGCCAAAAAGAACAGATATAGAAAAAATATTGATTATAGGGTCTGGGCCCATTGTAATTGGCCAAGCCAGTGAATTTGATTACTCAGGAACCCAAGCATGCAAAGCTCTCAAAAAATTAGGATATCAGATAGTATTGGTAAACTCAAATCCAGCAACTATTATGACTGACCCAGATATCTCCGATATTACTTACATAGAGCCTTTGAATGTAAATAGCTTGTCTGAGATTATAGCAAAAGAAAAACCCGATGCAGTACTGCCTAACTTAGGTGGACAAACAGCACTTAACCTCTGTTTGGACTTGAGTAAGGAAGGTGTTCTTGAAAAATATGATGTTGAAGTAATCGGTGTTCATATAGATGCTATCGAACACGGTGAAGACAGAATCGAGTTTAAAAATGCAATGGAAGCATTAGGCATCGAAATGGCAAGAAGCCACGAAGCTTACAGTGTACAAGAAGCTGAAAAAATAGCAGAAGAGCTTGGATATCCAGTTGTCATAAGGCCTGCCTACACTATGGGTGGCACAGGTGGAGGTATGGTGCATAATGTTGAAGAGCTTAGAAACATCGCAACTGGTGGAATACAAGCCAGTAAAATCGGACAAATCCTTGTAGAAGAATCAATTTTAGGTTGGGAAGAGCTTGAAGTGGAAGTAATAAGGGACAGTAAAAATCAAATGATAACGGTTTGTTTTATTGAGAACATTGATCCAGTTGGCATTCATACTGGTGATTCCATTTGTACCGCTCCAATGCTAACTATAAGTGAGGAACTTCAGCAACGTTTGCAAAGTTATGCATATAAAGTTGTAGAATCTATCGAAGTGGTTGGGGGCACTAACGTTCAATTTGCATATGATCCAAAGACAGATAGAGTTATAATTATAGAAATCAATCCACGAACATCACGCTCCTCAGCATTAGCTTCTAAAGCTACTGGATTACCTATAGCATATATATCTGCCTTACTAGCGGTGGGTTTGACACTAGATGAGCTTCCTTACTGGAGGGACGGTTCCCTGGATAAATATACACC
>JAAZEK010000462.1 GCA_012512335.1 Clostridiales bacterium
ACCATGCTTATTTTCTTTGTAATCATCAACATTTATAATGATTTCCTTTGATGGAGAAGGAGGCTCGATTACAGGTATGCTCGCTGCTAGGTCATTCACTTGTGTACCATTGGGCAGTTTGGCAGGATAATCTATATTGCTGGCTTTGCAAGCTGTTAGCATAATGAAAATGCAGCTCAAAAAGATCAGTAGCCCTTTATATTTCGCTCTTATCATTATGGTTAAATCCTTTCTTTACTTATGTGTAGACGGTTGTGCGACTAATTGAAGTGTTTCTGATGTTTACAGCGAGTGTACCAATGTAATATCTAAAATTATTATAGTCATAGGCAATTATTATGTCAAATCAAGGAAGTGGGGGAAGCAGGATATGACAGGGATTTTGGAGAACTCTAAACAGGAGAGGAAGGAGAGTGGATAGAAGTCATGAAAATAATAGTATTTTTAGCAAATGGTTTTGAAGAAGTTGAAGCACTAACAGTGGTGGATTACCTCAGAAGAATGGACATTACAGTGGATACAGTATCCATAACAAATGAAACTAAAGCAAAAGGCGCACATGATATTATAGTGCTAGCGGATAAAACCGTTGATAGTATTCAAGACTTAAGCACATATGATGGTGTAGTTATTCCTGGAGGACTACCTGGAGCGACAAACCTGAGAGACGAGCCAAAGGTCATCGATATAGTAAAAACAATGAACCAAAATAAGAAATTAACAGCAGCAATATGTGCAGGCCCGATTGTTTTAGAGCGAGCTGGGATAATCGAAGGAAAGAAAATTACCTCATATCCTGGATTTCAAGATCAGTTAACTGGTGCTATTTATCAGGAACAAGCTGTTGTAAGAGATGGAACTATTATCACAGCGAGGGGTCCTGCACTGGCGGTTGACTTTGCAATAGAAATAGTCAGATATCTGTTGGGTGATGAGAAAGCTATTAAATTGAAGGCAGGCATACTGTATAAAGCATAAGGAAGTAACGAGAATGAAGCATGAGAACCGTCCCCCTGCTTCATTCCCCTGCTTCATTTAAAATGAGAGGCAATATTCTGAAGGGGTCATACCATACCGTGATTTGAATAAACGAGAAAAGTACGATGCATCCAGATAGCCCAGATAATGGGCTATCTGCGTTATATTCATATCACTTGTCTGCATTAAGCGCTTTGCCTCATCCATTTTTAATTCGATAAAATAGTCGATGATGCCGCAATTCATCTGCATGCGAAACAATTTTTTCATTTGAGGGACACTATAGCCTAAATCACTTGCTATTTGCTCCAGGCTTACTGAATCTCTAACATGATCTTCTAAATATTTAATAACATTATCAGTAAGCTGCTTATACATGACCTGCATTGCATAGGTTTCCACTCGATGGTGAATCTTGACACCTACATTTCGTTGAACCAGATTAATCAGAAGTAGCTCTAAATACAATTGTACCATTTGTGTTTGTCCAAAGGGAGCATCTGCAGAAGACACTGGTGCTGGTGACAAGTTATATGGCGTTTGCTTGGTCATAACACTCCGCTGCCAGCTTCTAACTGCATCATATAAATAGCTTCGCTCTTTACTGTTCAGATTAAGAATGCGATGTTCAAAGTACTTCATACTAGGAGAGTCACAAACAAAGGAAGCTACAATGAAATTAGCAGGATTTTGCTCATATGCAGAAACGGCGTGAAACTCGCCTGGCTTATGAAAGGCCAATTCCCCAGATTTTAAAATATACTGCTCCTCGCCGGCAGTAATCAGCATTTTACCACTATCGATATATATGAACTCCCAAAAATCATGGCTCTCCCCGTCGAAGCGAAAATCGCTTGAACCCTTGTGAAGAAAGAGACTTACTAATTTCTTAATGTCCAGTACCTTAGTAAAGGAATAAAGAGGATATTTTGAATTCACTGTTTTGGAACCCTCCCAAATAATAAAGTGTATATTTATTATTTAATTGACCTTGTGAACAGTTACATTAGTTTCTATTAATTTAAAGCTAGTATACCACATAATCGGCATTGTTTAAATTAAAAATATTGACTTGTATCCAATTATCCTAATAATATATCGCATTCTTCATATCTTTGTAAAAGACTAACTATTATAATTAGTATTAAAGGATATTGTATAACAAAAATAGAATAGTAATGTTAAAAGTACCGTGGAAGGAAAGGAGAGTTTGACGATGAAAAAAGGAATAAGTATTTGGGCCTTTACCGAGCCATCCTTGGAAAAGTGCTTTGCCATGGCCAAAAAATATGGATACGATGGCGTAGAATTGGCACTGGCTGAAACAGGAGATGTTAATTTAAACTCCACAAAAGAAGATATGGAGGAAATCAAATCCCTGGCACAAAAGTATGACTTAGAGCTTTTCAGTGTAGCTACTGGCTTATATTGGTCCTATTCCCTCACTGCTAACGATGAAGCTGTTCGACAAAAAGCTGAGGACATTGTACGTAAGCAAGTGGATGTAGCCTCCTGGCTGGGTTGCGATACGATTTTGGTTATTCCCGGCATGGTATCAGGCTTAAGCCCTGGAGGAGAAGTTGTACCATATGATGTTGTGTATGATCGAGCCTTAGCAGCTATTAAAAGACTAGCACCTTACGCCGAGGAACGCAAGGTAGTGATTGGGCTTGAAAATGTATGGAACAAGTTTCTACTATCCCCAACAGAGATGCGTGACTTTATTGATGAAGTCAACAATCCCTATGTAGGTGCTTATTTTGATGTAGGAAATGTTATAATCAATGGTTATCCCGAGCAATGGATAAGCATTCTTGGAAGCCGAATCGCAAAAGTACATTTTAAAGATTATCGCCGTAACGTGGGAACCTTGGACGGCTTTGTGGATATTCTCAGTGGTGATGTGGACTATCCAGCAGTTATGGAAGCTCTCTCCGATATAGGATATGACGACTGGGCAACTGCAGAAGTATTTCCGCAAGGTAAATACCCTGAATCTGTTTTAGCTGTCACCTCCAAGGCTGTGGACATAATTTTAGGACGATAGTAGTATTAAGCGATTGTATAATTAAGCAATTGTACAATTAATCGATAATAGTGATATAAAGCAAAGTAGATTGCTTACTCTTACAAAATATGTAAGAACGATAAAATAAGAAAAGAAAAGATGAAAAAGTAAAATAAAATAATACTTAAGCGAAAGTGAGGACAGAAGCTATGAATATTTTAGCAATAGGATGTCATCCAGATGACATCGAAGTATCTTGCGCTGGTACCTTGGCGAAATTTGCTCAACGGGGAGATAAGGTTACAGTTGCTCATGTTTGTAACGGTAACATGGGTCATGTAGTTATTCCACCAGATGAACTTCGTGTTATGCGTGCTAATGAAGCTAAGAAGGCAGGAGAATTAGCAGGGATCGAAGTTGTGTCACTAGATATTGGTGATTTACTTGCAAATGGCGGAGATATGGAACAGAGGGATAAGGTTATGGAGCTCATTCGAACTTATCAGCCAGATGCCATTATTACCCATGCACCCACCGACTATCACACCGATCATGTAGCGGTAAGTAAGTTAGTATTTGATGCAACCTATGTTGCCAGCTGTGCCCAATATAAACCTGGAGTCTCTCAAGTGGCAAAAGTAACACCATTATTTTATATGGATAACTTGGCTGGATCTAATTTCAATCCAACTGAATATGTGGATATCACCGACACCATTGAGCTTAAGATTGAAATGCTGGAATGCCATGAAAGCCAGCTTAAATGGATGCGGGACCATGATGGTATTGATTTTGCAGACTTTGTACGCACTTGTTCCAAATTCCGTGGATATCAATGCGGAGTAGCTTATGCAGAAGCATTTACCCAAGCATTTGTGTATCCGAAAATTGTACCAAGAAGGATTTTACCTTAAGTAGATAGTAGATACGAGTTGCGAGTAACGCAAAAGATGATTGTCACGTAACAAATTAAAAGGAGGAAGAAAACATGAATTTTATGACTACTGTAAAAGGTTCTTTACTTGAGGGCTTTTATCCCCCAGCATGGGATATGGCCAAAATTGATGAATGCTGTGAAAAGGGTGTTGAACGAGAAGATTTTTGGCATGAGGATTTTACCCCCATCGAATGTGAAAGCTTATCAGATTTCGATACCTATATGGGACATGAAATTGCAATGCAGATTAAGAAGGCTGCAGAAGATGGTGTTAAATTAGGCATGATCTTACCTGTTGGCCCAATGGGCATGTATAAATGGGCAGTGTTCTTTCTTAAAGAATGGAACGTGTCCTGTGCTCATGTAACCACCTTCAATATGGACGAGTGGTCAGATGCTGAAGGCAACACAGTGCCTAACGACAGCACTGCTTCTTTTGAGTACAGCATGAAAAAAGCATTTTTCAACAAATTAGGTGATCTTACAGTTCCTGAATCACAACGTAATTTTGCTACCAAAGAAAATCTTCCAACCTATGCAGAGAAGATTGCCGAGCTTAAGGCTGACGGCGGCAGATTAGCAGTTATATTTGGAATAGGCAGAGCATGCCACATTGCTTTCTGGGAGCCTCATTTCGGCGAAGAATACGCCAGTGATGAAGAATGGAAGGCAGCAACCCATCGTATAGCGGCAAAGCTTCACCCCCTTACTATAGAACAAAATGCTATTACTAGCTTCAAAAGCCGTACCACCTTGGTACCCTGTAGAGCGAACACCGTTGGGCCTGGCTTATTCTTACAGGCAGATGTAATCATCGGTGGATGTGACGGAATGTTAGGCAGAGGAATGACTTGGCAGGGGATGAGCTTTTTGACTACCTTGCATTATGGTCCTACCCGCCATATAGCAAGCTCATATATTCCAACATTACCTGGTAAACTGTTCTATCTAAAGGAATTGGCTGGCCCATTGACAGCAGACGCCAACTAATTCAACTACTATTTGCGGTAGAGTCATGTATAGAACTAGGAATATAGAAATTTGAAAGAGGCGTTAACTATGTTAAAAGTAGCATTAATCGGTTTCGGAGGCATTGCTCAATCCTCTCACCTTCCTGCCTATCGAAATCTACAAGAACAGGGCAAAGTAAAATTGGTGGCTGCCTGCGATACCGATTCTAAGCGATTTACAACTAAAATGGAAATCAATATAGGTTCAGCAGAAGAAGATAGCGGTATGGAATTTAATAAGTATTCCGACTGGGAAGAAATGTTGGCTAAAGAAGAAGTAGATATGGTTGATATTTGCCTACCCACATTTTTACATGCAGAAATTGCCATAGAATTATTAAACAGAGGCTATAATGTGCTTTGTGAAAAACCCATGGCTTTAAATTATGAGCAGAGCTCCGCCATGGTTGAGGCTGCAAATAACGCCAAAGGTCAGCTGATGATCGGCCAATGCTTGCGTTTTGCTTCTGCCTATACCTTCCTTAAGGATACAATTGAAGCTGGAACCTACGGCAAACCTGTATCAGCAGTATTTCGTCGCATGAGTGGCCCGCCTATTTGGGGTTGGGACAACTGGTATATGGATAATGCACGTTCACGCGGATGCCTGCTGGATATGCATATTCACGATATTGATATGTGTCGTTTTCTCTTTGGTGAACCCAATGCTGTTTCCTGCACAACAAAGGATTTTTACTCAGGGGATGATATTGCTTACTCCCGCTTGATGTATGATGGAGTTGATGTATTGGCTATCGGAGACTGGGCACAAGAAGGAACAGGTTTTACAGCTGATTATATTGTAGCATTAGAGAAGGCTACAGTTAAATTGGATAGTGATGGCGTAACTGTCTATCCTCGTGGTGGAGAAGCCTATAAGCCTGAGCTGAGTGCACAAAGCTTTTATGAAGCAGAAATCGAGTTTTTTGTAGATACCGTTAGCTCTGGTGCGACTAATGAGGTAAATCCTCCAAGCAGTGCTGCTACAACTGTGAAGCTTATCGATACTCTGAGAGAAAGTGCCCGCAATGGCGGCAATACGGTTCCATTTGAAAAATAGTATATTATGTTTGAAAGGAAAGGGATAAATTATGGCGAAAATTGGAGTTCTTTTCTCTTTACATCCCTCCACAAATATTCGTGAGGAATTTATAAAAATACGGGATTTGGATTTACAAACATGCCAAATCAGCGTATGGGATACCGCCTTGCATACTGAAGAAAATGCAAATGCTATAATAGAAGCCTCGAAGGAAACTGGCGTAGAGGTATCAACCTTGTGGGCAGGATGGACAGGTCCTAAGGTCTGGGATTTCTATGATGGTCCTTTAACCTTGGGCTTGGTTCCAGTGGAATATCGAGCCATTCGACTGCAAGAGCTAATGCTTGCTAGTGATTTTGCACTAAAAATAGGGGTAGAAAATATCGCTACTCATGTAGGCTTTTTGCCTGAAAACCCTAATGATGCAGATTATATAGGGACAATAGCTGCCCTTCGAAGCCTAGCAAAACACTATAAAAGTCGAGGTCAGTATTTCCTTTTTGAAACTGGCCAGGAAACTCCCACAACATTAGTAAGAGCTATTGAAGATATTGGTACAGATAATGTAGGAATCAACTTTGATACGGCTAACCTAATTCTATACGGAAAAGCCAATTCCTTGGATGCTGTTGAGATGTATGGTAAGTACGTCCGTGATTTACATTGTAAGGATGGATTATTCCCAACCGACGGCCGCAAGCTTGGAAAGGAAGTAGCCCTAGGCCAAGGAAAGGCCAACATTGAAGCGGTAATCCGTCATTTGTACTCAGTTGGCTACAAGGGTCCTCTTACCATCGAAAGGGAGATTTCAGGTGATGAGCAGATAAGAGATATTAAAGCTGCTCGTGATTTGCTCCGTTCTATCTAATCCTTGGCTTAGATCAGGATGACAACAAATTTCATTAATATGCATATGTTTCTGTAAATAAAAAGCGAGTATGTTGATTTTTAATTGATATACTCGCTTTTATAACTGTTCACAGCCTTCCATTCCCTTTTCTATAAGCTAGGATTGTGGTATTATTGTTTTAAGATTAGCTTACTTGAATCAAGTTATACTGAGTTAACTGTGATCAAGTTATTTGATTAAATTACTTGTGACCATGCTCTAATGTTAGATTTCTAATTATTGAGTCCTTAATACTCAAATTTCTAGTAATTACATTCCAAAGGAGAAATTCGGATGAAAATTCCGTTTCGTATAGGCGATGCTCTAGTATATCTATTCATTATTCTGCTTGTAGTCGCTAGCTTCGCAGGTCTTAAGTGGATGGGAAGAGGGTCAGAATTCAATCAGGTTATAGTAGAAGTAGACAATGCTTTGTGGGGAACTTACGATTTACCAATTGGTAGCGATA
>JAAZEK010000044.1 GCA_012512335.1 Clostridiales bacterium
TGTTCACTGATAGAAAATATAGTAGATAAGCCTGAAGATATGATTGGTCAGGTGGATGCAGTTATTTGTGCCACTGATATCGGCTCTGAACACGTGGATAGATGCCGTCCATTTATGGAAGCAAACATTCCTATGTTTATAGATAAGCCAATGGTAGACAATGAAGAGGATCTTCGAACCTTTGTTAAGTGGCACAAGGAAGGAAAGAATTTTATATCCTCTTCATCTATGAGGTATGTAAAATCCATGGAGCCATATTTTAAAAACCATTATGAAATCGGAAAATTGATGTATATAAATAAAACCATGCCCAAAAAATGGGAAACATATGGTATACATGCACTTGAAGGAATCTACCCCCTTTTAGGTGAAGGATATGTATCAATCCAAAATACTGGTACATATGAGCGTAATATGATTCATATAACACACGAAAGCGGATGCGATGTTCATATTGCACTAACAGCTGATATGTTTGGTGGTGGAGGAACTGTGCTAATTGGTAGTATTGGTAATAAGTTCATCACTGATAGTGATTCATATTACTCATTTAAGAAGCAAATGGATAATTTTGTTCATTACCTACGAACAGGACAGGAACCATTTCCGTTTACAGAAACTATAGAGCTTATGAAGCTGGTAATCGGAGGAATAATGAGTCGTGAGCAAGGGGGAAGAAAAGTTCTCCTCTCAGAAATAAAGGAGATATAAATAAAATGCTGAATAGGTTTTCATTAGTAGGTAAAAATGCGTTGGTTTCCTCACCTGAATATATATACGGTGAGGAAATCGTCGCAGGTCTAATAGAAGCAGGTGCAAAGGTTTGGATCTGTGGTGATAACATAAAAGCCCTAAGAGCTTTATCAGACAAGCTAGATTCAACAAAACTAAAGGTTCAGGGAATAATTGAATATCATCAGGGTAGGGAATCAGATGCTATCTTGCTTGCTGAGAAAATTCGTGATGAAATAGGTACCTTAGATATATTTATAGATAATGGCTCCAATTCCTTGATGAAAGGTTGGGTTCATACTTTTGATGATATCTATGATAACTTAAAGCGTACTCAGCTTGGGCTGATGCTAACGGTCAAGCATATAGGTATGATTATGGTCAATCAAGGTTTTGGTTCTGTTATATTTATTTCAGACTATGCAGCCTTGGTTGGTTGTGATGTATATAATTATGAAAATGATCCTGAGAAATTTGATGAAGATTTCTCATTGGTTTATGGTTTTGTGAAAGGTTCCTATGTAAATTACACACGGCAAGCAGCAGGATTCCTTGGTGAGCATAATGTAAGGTGTAATTGTATAGCATTTGCCCCCATGGAAAACACAGTCAGTGAGGGGTTTTCAGATGCTTTTATAAAGCATTCTCATTTGAAACGATTAACTAACGAAGAAGATATCAAAGCAGCCGCAATTTTTCTAGCATCGGATGCGTCAGCATATATAACTGGAGTGACACTGCCTGTTGATGGTGGTTATACAGCCAAATAGAAAGGATTATTTTAATGAATACATTGGAAATGTTTTCTCTTAAAAATAAAGTAGCTCTTATTACTGGTGGAAGAGCTATGTACGGAAAAGGCTGCTCCATTGCATTAGTAGATGCGGGGGCAAAGCTATATCTTGCAAGTCATTCTATAGAGTCAGCAAAAGAAACTGCTCAAGAGCTTCGTGGTCGAGGTGGCGATGTGGAAGTAGTCGAATTTCACCAGGAAGATCCGGATTCTATAAAACAGATGATAGACCTTGTTGTAGAAAAAGAAGGCCGCATTGATGTTTTTGTAAATGCCAGCCGTGTAATACCTAAAGGTGGAAAAGGCTGGTTCCAGGAGGAAAGCGGTTTAGATTGGTCAGTTCGTGTAAATTCAGCAGGTATGCTCTATATGACAATGCTGGTAGGTGAGCAGATGATTAGCCAAAGGAGTGGCTCAATTGTCAATTTTGGTTCAATGATGGGACTCATTGGTGTAGAAAAACACAACTATGATGGCGAGCCAGGCATGGGCGATGGTGCTCACTCTCACGACTACGCATTAAATAAATCAGGAATAA